>DAONDW010000205.1:0-3422 GCA_035402785.1 Methanothrix sp.
GATAAGTCCGGGAAAGAATGGGGGCTGTCGAGCTATGCAGAGATATTAGCCAATCAGGCAACAATTCAGGCCTACAGGCAAGGGGAAGTAAATGAAATCCTGGAAGAAGGCGGCGCATTCGGGCGGATCTCAGAAGGGCAGTCCAATAAGACCTGCGAAATATGCAAGAAATGGGCAGGAAAGATAGTAAGCCTGTCAGATCATACGAAAGGAGCGATACCTTCAATTGATGATGCAGTTTCAGAAGGGCTCTTTCATATAAATTGCATTCATACTGTAAATATTGTAAGCATAGAAGATGCAATAAAAGAGACATTAGATCAATAATAATCATCAATAATAAGTTGACGCCGGACTAGATCGGCGGGAGATACTTTTATGGCAGAACAACCACCAGCCGCGGGCACGCCTCCCGCGAATACACCAGCAGGCGGGCAAGAACATCAACCACCAGCACAAAACGAGTTCATTATGAATCAAGAACAGTTCAATGCTCGGTGGGGTGCGAAGCATGGAGAAATTGAAAAAGAGCTTGGAATGTCAATTGAAGAAGCTAAAGCCTTCATCAAGGCCAACAGGAAGCCTCCCGTAAACAAAGCAGAGAAGCTGGAAGGGGCAGATCTGAGGATGGCCAAGATGGAAGCTCTGATGTTTGCCAAGGTTCCAAGCGAAAAGATACCTGGGCTTATTTCGAGGGTCCAGGGGTCCAACAAGACAGAGATTGAGGCGGATATTCAGCAGATGATCACGGACGGCTTTATCACTCTTCAAGCTGCGCAGCCTCCGCAGCAACAGCAGAGCCAGCCTCCGAACGCTGCCCAGGGCGCGGGCAATCCCGGCGTGCCTGGCACTCCTGGAAAGAAGACCTGGAAGCGTTCCGAAATCAAGAACATGAGTCGTGAGGATCATCTCAAAAATAAGGATGAGATCTTTGCGGCAATGCGGGAAAACCGAATTACTGAGGACTGATGGATGATAGACAACTTTATACCGGAATTTTGGGCGAGCATCGTTTTGGAGGCCGCCCAGAAAGCAATGGTTTACGCTCAGCCGGGCATAATCAACAGGAATTACGAGGGCGAATTTGCGACAGCCGGAGACACCGTGCACATAATCGGCGTGGGTGATGTGACAATCGTGGATACTGTCGATGGCTCTGACCAGGCGGAAGGTGATGAGATGATTGATGCGGACACCCTCCTCACCATTAGCCAGGATAAGACCTTCAGGTTCCTCGTCTACGACAAACAGACGAAGCAGGCCGCTGGCAACATTCTCAGCCCATACATGAGGCGCGCTGCCTACCGGATCAAGGACGCAACGGACCAGTATGTCGCCGGCCTGTATGTAGATGCCTCAAAGGCGAACCTCATAGGGACTGATGCCTCGCCAAAGGTGCCCAATACCACTGTTGGAGATGCGCAGAACGTCTTCAATCTGATCGAGGACTGCGCGGTATTGCTATCCAACAACAATGTTCCAACCGATGGCAGGTTCATGATTGTGCCTCCCTGGTTCACGGGGCTCATTGTGAAGGACTACCACCGTGAAGGTGCATCAGCTCCCGGAGCATCTGAGCAAGCTCAACTGACTGGCAGGGTAGCGCACATTGCAGGCTTTGACATCCTGGAGAGCAACAACGTTCCCAACACCTCTCTGACCAAGTTCAAGATCCTGTTCGGAAACAGCGAAGCCATAACCTTTGCAGATGACATCTCAGGCATCGAGTCCATGAGGCATCAGAAGAGGTGGGCCGATATCGTGCGTGGCCGCCATGTCTATGGCGCAAAAGTTGTGTATCCGGACAATCTGGGAGTGCTGACAGCCAATTCGAGCTAAATAGGTGGGTAAGATAAATGGCGAGAACCGCAATACCTGGAAACAATTTGACGGGCGCTTTTGCTGCCCGTCAGACTCCAACGACGTTAGACAAGCCAAATGGACATTCCTACGGCTCCGCAGATGGAAATAAGCTCGTTTTGCTGTTCCATATCTCTGCGGCTACAGCAGGTGATACGATCACATTAAAGGCAGGTGTGAACCCGCCCGCACTGAGGGCGGGAATTGGCGATCTTGTCTATACCTGTGCAGGGGGCGCTGCAGAGGTGGTCATTGCCCCGATAGAGAATGCCAGATTCAAGCAATCAGATGGCAAGTTCTACATAGACCTGGCCGGATCGACGATAGCAGGTACTGTAGAAGCATATGTACATAGCTGAAGTTTGAGTTGAGACCTGCTAATTATATTTTTTATAATAAATGACGACATTGGACGCCTATGTGACATTGGAAGAGCTAACCGCCTATTTTTCAGGTGATGACAGGGCCGCGGCTTTTCTCGCCCTTACAGATCTGCAAAAGACTTCTTACCTGAACCGGGCCACAAAAGCAATAGATTCGGTACCTGTCAGAGGCACCAAGTACGATCTGAACATCACTGATGGAGTCCCTGACCAGGCCAGAGCCTTTCCGAGGATAATAGATGGCGAAATCCTGGATTATAACCGCACAACAGGAACTGCTTTTGTCCCGCCGGATGTTAAATATGCGTGCATGGAGGAAGCCCTGGCAATTCAGCAGTCGGAGACGGGTGGGAGAAAGCAGCTCCAGGATCAGGGGGTGCAGTCTTTTACGATTGGAGGGAAGCTGTCGGAGACATTTATTGAAGGCGCAGGAAATCGGACTGTACAAAGCGCAACAGCCAGGAGGCTCCTGCGCAAGTACATGGGATCGATGGTCAGGTAGAGGCTCCGGTGAGGGACTTATTTAATTTTCGGGTCTGGAGGACGCATGCAGGAAAGACTGGCAAGCGAAATAGACTGCAAAGAAAACAGAGACATAACCCTGGGGATGATAATTGAGCGGATAGATCAATTGATTGAGTCAAATACAAATGAACATAAAATAATTACAGAACGATTAACCGAAAATGAGAAGAATGTAGTTATCTTGAAGTTCTCTCGGTGCTTATATTCGTGGCTTGATAATAAAGGCGTCGTCAAATGGGCAGCGGCTGCATGTTCTGTGGCGATTATCGATTTTTTTGTGAGGCATTATTCATAGGAGGATATTCATTTGAGCTTATTGGATGCATACACAGACTCGATGGGCGAATCTGTAACCTGGCGGCACAAAACAGGCGTGGATGAAAACGTGGATCCAATCTATTCAGACTCAATTATCACTGTTTTATGGTATGATGAGGTCAGGTCGTTTCAAACGGAAGAAGGAAGAGAGTTGCAGCAGGTCGCCTATATTCTGACCTCTGCCCTGGTAGAGAAGGATGATTTGATCACAAGGGGCGGCTACTCCTGGCCTGTCATTGGTCTCGGCAAAGATCCAAGCATGGGGCCGGAACAGATGAGGAAGGCATACCTGGGGCAATCAATGATCTGAGCTGAGGAGACGATGACCGGCTACAC
>DAONDW010000206.1:0-3403 GCA_035402785.1 Methanothrix sp.
CCTTTGGTGAATGGTGGCATTCCAGATGTCAGCAGAACGATCCTCAGAACATCTACTATCTCGTCCTTGGTGATTCCAAGCTCCTTCATGCCGCTCATCATCTGCTTTTTGGTGGCCCGATCGTCAGATGCTGCAGCATTTATGGCAATCGCTATGAGCTTCTGGGTCTTGTAGTCAAGGGTCTTGCCTGTGTATGCAGCCTCGTTCAATCCAACGATTGCTTTGTAGAGGTCGGGATATTCGGATTTGGTCCTGGCCATTCCTTCTCCAAAGAAGACTTCTTCCTTCACAATATCTCACCAAATTATCATTATTCATCTCTGAAGAGTTATAGGTTTCGTTGCGTGTCAGTATAGGTGTGTCACAGGCCTGGATTATCTCATTGAGCTGAACATATTTTAAAAATCCTGTAAAAATAAATATGCAACCTCAATCTTTTGCCAGATAATCATAGATAAAGGCTGCAATCAATGCACCTGCAATCGGTCCTATTATGTAGATTGGAAAGAACCTCCATAGGTCTGCGCCGCCAAGCAGATAGTCTGCCAAATAGGGTCCAAAGGTTCTTGCCGGATTCAAAGATGCTCCAGCAATGTTTCCGGTTGTGATGATAATCCCGCCTACAGTAAGCCCGATTATCAACCCGGCAAAGCCAGGCGGAGCCCTCTCGTCTACAGCCACACCCATGATGGTCAGCATCAGAAGAAATGTGCCTATTGCCTCTGCCAGAATTGCCTGACCATAGCTTATTCCGGCAAATGGAGCAGTGGCACCAAGCCCTCCGATCCTGACCGCGTCCATTCCTGCACAGGCTGCAAAAAGAAAGCTCGCGCAGGCGGCCCCAATCAGTTGAGAAGCGATGTATGGTCCTGCATCGCTTCCTGGAAAACGCCTCGTAGCCCACAGCGCAATCGTTACAGCAGGATTGAGGTGTGCTCCTGAAATTCTTCCCAGTGCGTAGATGGATGCAGCTATTGCCAGGGCGAATGCCATGCCGATGGAAAGCCAGTCTCCAAGGCCTCCAAGTGCTCCTATTCCAATGTTGAAGGAATTGGGAGGAGAAGCTCCGTTTGATATCATCAGCGTTATTGCTGCTGAGCCTGCTCCGAAGAAGACCAGAAGAAAAGTTCCAATCATCTCGGCCAGAGATCTCTTGAATAAGCTCATTTTTCTCCCTCGTGATAGACTGAGTAGCAGGGCTTGCAGAGAATTCTCGGAAGCTTTCTCTTCAATTTCCTTGCAGGAAATGGATAGCCGCCTTCCCAGACATCAACCTCCTCTCGCACGAGATGCTCCATGCATACCCCCATTCCGCAAGCGATGCAAATGGCTACTGCAGCAGTCTCTCTCTTTTCTAATGCACAGAGATAGCACAACATATAGTCCTCCAGCATAAAAAAATTCAGGCGCTGATCAGGCGCTCATCGGGCGCCCCCGTCTGCAGCCCTAAACCGCCTCCCGGTACTGGCAATAGGCATGCCGGAAGTCCATCAGAGATGCGGCTGCGCAATCCTTGCAAGCCCTGGCTGGAGATGCTGCGGTCTCTTTATGCAGGGCGATTATATTCGTCATCATAGTAGCCGTTACTGGCTCGCTTGTGAGAAGGCACGGATAGTCTGCCAGCCTCATCAGCGCAGAGAAACGAACTGTAATTGCACATGCCGGATAGGCATAGCGCTGCGGGTTCATGAGCACTTCGTTATCATGAATCGGCTCCAGATCGATTTCAAAACCGGATACCCTGGGAACAAGCTTTCCGCCCAATCCATTTCTGGCACGCATGGCTCTGTCAAGCAGCTTCCATCCACGGTAGATCATGTCCATGAAATCGCAATTATGCAGCTCTGCTGCAGCTCCCCTGGTGGGATAGAGCTGAACGAAGTTGTGGAACCTTTTGGTGAGAAGATCGGTCACCATAATCGCATTGAATCCGTCCATCTCCAGAATGTATTCGACTGCGGCAGCCGAGGAGCCCGTTGCCAGGCTCAATAGCTGATATTCATTCTTGATTTTATCCGCTGCCTGGTTAAGAGTTGAATCCATGACTTCTGTAGTGGCCTCGATGACTGCCATGATCACATCATCTTTGCACATATTGAATGTTGACTGTGCAATGTGATGAGATATGTCTCCAACACAATAGGCTGGAACTGTGAGGATATTTCCATAATGAACTCCATCGTTCATGGCTTCCTTCACAGTGGATGTCATCTTCTTTTTGTACATGGACATGTAGGCTCTGACATCAAAGGACTTGTGGCCGAAGGCATCCATCAGCCTGCCCTGGGCCTCGATGGGGCTTTCGTAGATGTATTTGAGCTGATCGATCTCGCGCCTCACTGCATCGGCAAGGGTAGCACCCTTTTCGACCTGGGTCGCAAAGACCTCTCCGATGCCGTAGGATGTGTTCATGCCCCAGGATTTCGCTGCCAGGATGGCCTTTTTGTGGTCATCGGGAATATCCATTGTTCTGAGAATTCTGTTGACTGTGTTGCTCGTGCTTCCCGGGATCAAAGCAAAGTCCACAACGCAGGTGGGACCGTAAAAGCCGCCATATCTCCTTGCTGCCTCCAGTCCTATCAGGGCCTCAGCCTTTCCAATTGCAGAGACGAATGCCTCCAGGCTTTTTTTGAACTTTTCATCCTCCTCGCAGATTATCTCCAGTATGGCCGGAGTCTGATAATGTTCTACGAAGGGATCGTCCTCAGGACGGATGGTCTTGGTGAGTGCTGAAAGTGAATTGAAATGAGCATTGACTGATTCCACATGAAGCCTGAAAACCGATTTTGATTGATTCTCAATTGCCTTCATCTTGTTGACGACATCAAGATAGGCTCTTGTATCTTCAATTGCAAAATCCTTGCCTCTTTTGTTCTTCACAGTCTTTACATCGGCATGCTGAGCCATCATGGACTCTTTTATCATTTTTCTGCACAATTCAGACATTTTTCGTCACCCGCTCACCTGCTTTTTTAAGAAAGGATATCGCTTAACTCATAGCCCATACCCGGTTATCGCCTGATGCGTGTTTTAAGCTCTGCACTTTTCTGACTCTGAATTCTACTATTACAATTATCTCATAGATCGTATATGAATTTTTCTGGTTTGTTATGAAAAATATTAAACAGTTGAAAGAAATGCGGCATGATGATATTTATAGATTTGGATCTCGTCGATAATGATGAATCAAATCCCGGCTTATGATGCCAAACTGAATTATGCCGGCCTTTTTGCGTCATGACAATTGCAATGACCAAGGAAGAGATTGAAAACATTGGCATCGATCAGATCCTGAAGGTGGATGCTGATGATCGAGCAGCAGAAGTGGATATATCCCGCTGGGCAAAGCGTGCCGGCCACGAGATCGTGCGGATTGAGAAGCCCGGAAATATCATCGCCGTTT
>DAONDW010000207.1:0-3382 GCA_035402785.1 Methanothrix sp.
GGAACGATGCCGAATTTCAATGTGCTTTTGGAGGGTGCATGGCTGGTCAGAGATGTCAAGACTGAGGACGATGCCATTGGAGTGGCTATCTCTGAGGCGGGCAAGCGATTGAATCAGAGAAAGATGGACTTCGTTGAGGTTGAGATGGGCCAATGGGACTGCCCGGAGTGCGGTGAGCCATTGGCTGGCGTATTCCTGGTTGCAAGCACTGCTCTGGTTGCTCTGCTCTTTGAGATCAAGATATTCAATGCCGAAAGCGAGGAGCATGCAGGACGCATAGCAAAGTCCACAATCGGAAAAGCCCTGGGTGCCATTCCTTTGCGAGTGCTGGAGACGACTCCCATCGATTAGGCCGTTCTTGCCTGTTGTCAGCAAATCGAAGGATAAATTATAATTCATTTCAGGCAGTCATTTTCAGTTGGTGAAAGTTTCATGGAAAGAGAGCCGGGATTTGGCACCCGCTGTGTCCACGCTGGTGAAGGGCACCATCCATTTGGCGCCCATGTTACTCCTATTTATCAGACATCCACCTATGTCTTTGAGAACACTGAGCAGGCAGCTATTGCTTTTTCCAAAGGGCCTGCTTACAGGTACATTCGCTCTCCGCCCAATACCCCAACCCATGCTGCCTTTATCGATAAGATCTGCTCTCTTGAAGGCGGAACATCAGGCCTTGCCTTTGCCTCCGGAATGGCAGCAGAGACGGCACTCGTTTTATCCCGTCTGAAAAAGGGCGATCATCTGCTCTCAACTGATATCATCTACGGCGGAAGCTTCGGGCTCTTCTCCACGCTGCTTGCAAGATTTGGGATAGATGTGGACTTTGTGGATACGACCGATATAGAGAAAGTGAAATCCGCACTGCGGGAGAACACAAAGCTCGTTTTTCTGGAGACGCCCTCAAATCCCACGCTGGCCGTGAGCGATATTGGCGAGATCGCCAGAATTGCACATGTTGCAGGTGCATGGCTTGCAGTGGACAACACCTTCTCAACTCCCTATTTCCAAAGGCCGCTTCTTCTTGGCGCTGATGTGGTCGTCGAGAGCTGCACCAAGTATATCGGAGGCCACGGCGATTTGCTTGGCGGCGTGGCTACTGGCAGCAAGGAAACGATCTCTGCCATGAGGAAGGTCGCCGTTCTGGCTGGCGGGACCATGGGCACTCACGAGGCCTGGCTCTGTCTGAGGGGGCTGAAGACCCTGCATCTGAGGATGAAAAAGCATGCAGAAAATGCCCTCATGCTGGCCCAATACCTTGAGGCGCATCCATCTGTGGCAAGGGTCAACTATCCGGGCCTTGAAAGCCATGCAGAACATGCTCTGGCCAAAAGGCAGATGAACGGCTGGGGAGGCATGCTCTCCTTCGAGGTTAGAGGCGGATTGGAAGCAGCTCGCAGGTTCATGAACAGCCTCAAGCTGGCAAGCCTTGCAGTCAGCCTGGGTTCTGTAGATACTCTGGTTGAACATCCCGCCTCCATGACCCATGCAGAGATGCCAAAGCAAATGCGCGAAAAGATGGGAATTAGCGATGGACTGGTAAGGGCATCTGTGGGAATTGAAGACGGAGATGACATCCTGGACGATTTTGCCCAGGCTCTGGATAGCATGAAAGGACATTGATAATTCAGGTCGATGCGGGCTTGACAGCATGCTGACAGCATGTCAAGCCTGAACGGCAGCAAGGCAGATGAGCGCACAATGCTCCTGAGATCAGAGAGGGATGCTAATTACCGGAATTCCTTTTGTCTTCTCTTCAAGGACCTCATCAGCAACCGTTTCGGGATCAAATCCATACATCGAGCTGAACAATCCGCTGCTCCTTAAAAGCACTCTCAACGCCGCAAGCCTCTCAAAGGCATCATCCACAATTATCCCCCTGCTAAAAAAGCGTCCCTCCGGCAGGAGGATCTCAACTTCGGGATTTTCGAGCAGATTTAAATACCATTGCCCCTTTGTAACCTGCCCCTGATAGCAATAGATGCGCCCACCAATCCGGGCATAGCTGACCGGAGTATAGCGAATCTTTCCTGTTCTTCTGCCAACAGTCCCGATTATCATTATATCTCCAGTGAGCCTGTTGGAGACGAGCCATCCAAGCCCCATCTGAAATGCTGGAATGATGATAGACCGGTTGATGATGCGGAAAAAATCCCTCGCAATACTTCTTTTGATCATGGAATGCCATTCTCCAACGATCATCATTATCACTAATGGATATAAATTATAGTTATTGTTGGGAGTACCTGAGACCAGAGCAATATAGCAGATTAGCAGATGAAAAATAATGGATAGCTATATTTAGGATGATAAACAATTATCTGTCCATGCAATTGATCCGCAGCATGCTTAAATTATGCAAACCGATGACATTGGCAATCGCTCCATCTCTTGTTTTTTTGGCCTTCGTTCTATCAATTGTGGGAACAGGTGCGGTTGACGCCTCACCAAAAGATGATGCCTACCACTACATGTCAAATGGAATAGACGATCAGCTTTACCAGGAATGGTGGACGTTCTATGCAACCGATAATGATACTCACTTGATGCTGCTCTATCTGCTCAGCGATCCTGAAAACCGATCTTCTGCCAGAAAGATCGAGGTGCAGGCTGTTATCATGCAGGATGAAAAGCCCATTCTTCAGGGCGAGCATTTCAGCCGAGGATACGGCGGAGACATCAATTCTCCAATGCTCGATATAGATAAAAGCGGCTTTTCTTTGGAGGACGAATCGAATCTGCACGTGAAAGGCGAGGCTGAGGACCGGGCCAGCGGTGAGCCGATTCAATGGGACCTTGTCTTTGAGCCACTGGCCAGGCCCTGGTTTGCCATTCCAGTTCAGGCTCATTTCGGTCACATCAAAGGAGATTGGATCAAATGGCTGGCCTACATGCCATCGGCCCAGGTGACAGGCAGCATAAATATAGGCAACAGGACAATTCCCATTCGAGGCACAGGCTGCCATGACCATGCTTGGGGCAGGTTTTCCTTGAGCGACCCCAGAATTATCACTGCATCGGCCTGCTATCCACTGGAGGCATTCAGCCTGTCGTTCTTCGAGGTATCAGGTGAAGAAAAGCTATCACAACTGAGAATAGAAAAAGATGGAAAGAACATAGTATTCTCTGACCGGCAGATCACCTTGAACTGCACAGAATATGCCTTTGACAATGAGAGCAACTCCACATTTCCCAGGAGATATCTGGTAGAGGCTGATAATGGCAATTATCGGCTCAATCTCACAGTTGATGCAATCAAGAGCGCTGTTGATGTTCTCGATTATGAGCAGCCTGCACCAAGCATTCTTTTCATTCAGCAGGCCTCATTGCTGCAGGGAATGCTTCAATCAAAGACCGGCGAGATCTATAGCTTCAATAGAACTGG
>DAONDW010000208.1:0-3353 GCA_035402785.1 Methanothrix sp.
TTCGCCCCGCACCGCATACCTTTAGATACTTTGCCCCCCAACTGCACAGGTGAAAATGCCTGCCGATCCTGTTGCCAAATGGGAGGAGTTCCTCCGCACCCGCTACTGGGATGAACTGCTGGAGCTGGCCGATTCCTATCCTGATGAGCGAAGCCTGACAGTCAAGTTCTCCGACATCGACCGCTTCGACCCGGAGTTCGCTGAGGAGCTGCTGGATAACCCTGAGCCCATAATGGAGGCTGCCCATGCCGCCCTTCTGGAGCTTGATCTGCCCATGGACGTTTACATGGACCGGGCTCATGTGCGAATTGCAGAGCTGCCGCGCCACTTCAAGACCCGGGAGCTAAGAAGCGACCACATCGGAAAGCTTCTGGCAATCGATGGGCTTGTGAGAACTGCAACCGAGGTCCGGCCCAAGATCATCTCTGCTGCCTTTCAGTGCCAGCGCTGCGGCTTCACATTCTTCAAAGAGCAGACAGGCAACAAATTCGAGGACCAGAATCTGAAATGCATGAACCAGGCCTGCGATCGGGGTGGGCCATTCAAGCTGCTTCTTGCCCAATCCAAGTTCGTGGATGCTCAGAAGATCAGGGTGCAGGAGTCGCCCGAAGACCTGAGGGGCGGCGAGCAGCCGCAGACCCTCGACGTAGAGCTGGAGGACGACCTGGCTGGCAGGATCTTTCCTGGAGACCGGGTGATAGTCAACGGCATTCTCAAGTCCTATCAGAGAAGCTCTCCACAGCAGGGCAAGAGCACCTACTTCGACCTGTTTCACAAAGGCATATCTGTGGAGATGAAAGAGCAGGAGTTCGAGGAAATAGAGATCGACCCTGAAGAGGAAAAGCAGATCCTGGAGATGTCCTGCGATCCTGAAATCTATGAGAAGATCAAGGGCTCCATTGCGCCTTCGATTTACGGCTACGATGATGTCAAAGAGGCTTTGGGCTTGCAGCTCGTCTCAGGATTTGAAAAGCATCTGCCAGACGGCGCGCGCATCAGAGGCGACATTCACATCCTCCTTGTGGGAGACCCTGGAATTGCCAAGTCCCAGCTTTTGCGCTACATGATCAAGATCTCGCCCCGTGGCATCTACACATCAGGCAAGAGCTCAACCTCTGCCGGCCTCACTGCCACTGCAGTAAAGGACGAGCTGGGAGATGGCCGCTGGACCATTGAGGCCGGTGCCCTGGTCCTGGCAGATAAGGGCATTGCAGCCATCGATGAGATGGACAAGATGGACAATGAGGACAAAAGCGCTCTGCACGAGGCAATGGAACAACAGAGCTATCATCCACAGACAGAGATCCAACTGGCTGATGGGCAAAAGGTGCTGATAGGCGAGTTCGTGGACAATCTGATAGCAGCCAGACCTTCTGAGGTAATTGCCGGAAAGGATTGCGAGATACTGCCTCTAAATGGCGATATTAAGATAAAAAGCACAGACATGAGTCGTATCTTCGATCTGCCGCTGGATAGGGTGAGCCGGCACCGAGCTCCAAGCATGTTCATTAAAATAAGATATTCCAATGGCCGCAAAATAATTGTAACTCCAGAACACCCGATATATATCGCAAAGAATGGAATTGCATGCGTGCCTGCATGCAATGCTAAAGTTGGTGACCTGGTTCCTGCTCCAAGGTTACATCCAATTATCGATAATTCTAAACACCTCATTCAAGTCAGCAGGCTGCATCCAGGAGAAAAATCGCTGAAATTCCCTGAAAAAATAGATCCCGCGCTCTCAAAAATCCTAGGCTATCTCCTCACAGAAGGCCATTTTTATAGGGGTTCCAGTCACGAGATTGGCTTTACAAACAAGAATGAGGCCATCCTCAATGAAATGTCGGCCCTCATGAATGAATCTTTTGGCATTGAAGCCTCCCGTAGCCAGAGGTGCGATGGAGTGGTCACACTGAGGTTCATATCAACGCATTTGCTCAGGTGGTTCGAGGCTAACTTTCCAGAAATGATAAAGACCGGACGAAAGAGACGAATGCCTGTCGCCATCTTTCAGGCAGCTACTGAAAATATCAAGAATCTATTGATTGCCGCATTTCTCGGCGATGGCTGCGTTCACTCAACATCGGTCGCTTATTCAACGGTATCTCGCGGGCTGGCAGAAGACTATCAGGATCTGCTTCTTTTGCTTGGCATATCATCAAGAATAATTGTTGATAGAAAAGCCAATGCTTTTAAAATTTGTATAATGGGTGATTCACATAAGAAGTTCGAGCAGCTTTTCATCGAATCGGACTATAAAGGTTATGAAAAGATAGAACGGTTGAAACGCATCACATCGTCAAGCAGAAGCTCAATTCGTCATCATGATGTTTTTCCATCTGAGATTGCTTGTTCAATACTGCAAATGAAAAAGTCTCTGGGCCTCACAAATGATGGACGCTTTAATGAACATTTTAAGAAAGGATATGGACTGACCGTCGATACCATATCCGGATGTGTTTCTGAGCTGAAGAACAGATGCAATGAATTGCTTGCTGCCAAATATTATGAATTGACCCTGCCAGAAATGAGATCAGAATTAGGATGGTCGCAGAGTTACCTGGCCTCTGTGGCAGGAATGACGCGGGGAAACATAGATTACTATGAACAAGGCGGCTACGATGAGCCAAGACGGACAGCAATCGCGGGATATATTTTCCAAAGAGCACATTCGCATTTGGAAGAGACTGCTTCAAATATAGAAGCTCTTGAGAACAAACTCACATCGGATATCAGGTATCTAAGGATCAAAGATGTCGAAATAGTGCCGAACAAAGAAAAATATTTTGCTGATTATGTTTATGACATCACAGTCGAACCTACTCATACCTTCATCTCTCAGGGCCTTGTTCTGCACAACACTATCAGCGTCGCCAAGGCTGGAGTCATGGCAACCCTCAAGTCCCGCTGTTCCCTTCTGGCTGCCGCAAATCCCAAGCTTGGCCGCTTCGACAAATACGAGCCTATCGCACCGCAGATCAATCTCACTCCGGCCCTCATGTCCCGCTTTGATCTGATATTCGTGCTAACCGATGACCCGGACAGCAAAAGGGACTCGGCCATAGCCCAGCATATTTTGAAGAGCAACTATGCTGGAGAGTTGTCCACCCAGATCGACTGGAATCCGGACATCTCCCAGACAGACATAGACAATGCCCTGGTGGTGATTAAGCCAGCCATAGACCCGGAGCTTTTGCGAAAGTATGTGGCCTATGCCAGAAAAAACATCTTCCCGACCCTCAGCGACGAGGCCAAGGAGTACTTCCTCAAGTACTATGTCGGCCTGAGAAGCCAGGGCCAGGACAGCAATAAGCCTGTGCCAGTCACTGCCAGGCAACTGGAGGCGCTTATCC
>DAONDW010000209.1:0-3339 GCA_035402785.1 Methanothrix sp.
GTTTGCCTCTGACTCCAGGGCCGCAGGGCTGCAGTGCAGCAACAGGAGAAATCTGGTATGAAAAGCAGCATTTTTGCTTTGATGATAGAATGAGCAGCGCCGATGATCACTCCATCCTGTTTTCTAAATTCATTTCATGCGAAAAGAACATGCGTCAATAGTCCTTATCAATAAAAGCAAAACAGTATGAGGAAACCCGAATCATGCCAAAAAAGAATCTCTGTGCATCCGGACTGGCATTTGGCCTGAAGGCAGGGGCCGAGGGAGCCATTGCCATCCTCTGGGCGGATCTGGTTGCCCTGAAAAGGTGCCTTCCGAATTATCTGGCTGCCACAGTTGTCACTCCTCTGCTCTACATAGCAGCCTTCGTCTTTGGTCTAGGCGGAGGAATCAAAATGGATGGCATAAGCTATTTGAAGTTCGTCATTCCGGGCATCATCGCCATGACAGCCATGAACAGCAGCTTCAATGGTGCCGGGACAAGGCTGGTCATAGATCAGATTCACTGGCGGAGCTTTGATGAGTCGCTGATGGCTCCTGTCAGCCAGATCTGGCTGCTTCTCGGAAAGGCCTCCATTGGAGTTTTGAGGGGAATGGTCAGCTCAATTGCCTTTCTGGTCATGGCTGTCATCATCTCTCCAGATCTTCATATCGGTCCGCAGTTTCTCTTAAGCCTTCTTCTCGCATGCCTGATGTTCTCCTTTCTGGGAGTTCTCTCTGCCCTGCTTGCCCGCACTTATGATGATATGATCGTGTTTTCAAGCGTCGTCATCATGCCGATGGCCTTTCTCGGCGGAACCTTCTTCTCCCTAAACTATCTCCCTTCAGCAGTCAAATATGCGCTTTACCTCTTGCCGCTTACCCATGTCAGCATCTGCCTGAGGGCATCGATTCTGGGCGAGAGCATTCCATTCGGCTCTTTTCTGGCAATGCTTGCCTTTTTGGCCATATTTGCCGGGGCCACACTTCTTGTCTTGAAACGAAAAGATGCGTAATTATTAATTTAAAACATTTTTAATAAATTTTATATAAATACGACATAAATGCGATAGTTCAACGAACGCGATATGCCATGCAAAACCTTCATAAACCACCGCCGGAATTGATATGGTGGCAGGAATGTTATGCTGGGAAAGAATAGCTGATCCCGGCGGATCGGCTTATGATACAGTTCGGCGAAACCATGGGCGACCAAGTTCTGAGTATCTTTCACTCAGCCCGAAGCCTGGCTACTTACTTCCGGAGGATGTGAATTGTCTACCAAATTAGTGCCGTCTCTTTGTCCTTATTGCGCAGTTGGCTGCGGTATGTATTTAGTGGTGGAGAAGGGCAAAGCCATTGGCGTTGAGTATATGACCGACCATCCCGCCTGTGAGGGAGCCCTCTGTCCAAAGGGCAACTCCGTCCTTGAGGTCCTGAATCATGAGGAGAGGCTTAAATATCCCATGAAAAGGGTGGGCGAGGAATTTGTGAGGATCACATGGGATGAGGCTTTGGATATGGCTGCGCATGGCCTTGCCAGAAATATCCAGAAATATGGACCCAAATCAGTGGGCTTTCTGGCCTCCTCTCGCTGCAACAATGAAGAAAACTATCTCATGCAAAAGCTGGCCCGCTTCATAGGCTCGCCCAATGTGGACAACTGCGCACGCCTCTGTCATTCTCCCACAGTGGTGGGACTTGGTGCAGTTCTTGGCACAGGGGCCATGACCAATAATCTCATCGACCTGCAAAACTCCAAATGCATCTTTGCCATAGGCACAAACTTCACCGAGGCTCATCCGATAGTCTCCCGCTGGGCACAGAAGGCGAGAGACAACGGAGCAACGATCATAGTTGCTGACCCGCGCATAACCTCGACCTCCTGGATGGCAGACCTGCATTTGAGAATCAAGCCCGGAAGCGATATCGATCTTTTAAGGGGCATGATGAAGGTCATAATCGATGAGGGCCTGGCGGACAGGAAGTTCATCGAGGCGAGAACTGAAGGCTTTGCCGAGCTTGCAGAAAGCCTGAAGGGCTTTTCGCTTGAAAAAGCCTCTGAATTGACAGGAGTCTCCGCCTCAGATATCGCAAAGGCTGCCAGAATTTATGCTGGCTCCGAGGCATCTTCACTGCTCTATTCCATGGGCATCACCCAGCATGTCTGCGGCACAGACAATGTCAAAACCTGTGCAACCATTTCGCTTTTAGCCGGTCAGATCGGCAGACCAGGTGCAGGAGTCTGGCCGATGCGCGGACAGAACAACGTCCAGGGAAATTGCGATATGGGCGGCATGGCAGAATTTTATCCTGGCTACAAGAGGGCCTCAGATCCAAAGTCCGTAGAGTTCTTCAAGGCAGCCTGGAAGAGGGATGACCTGCCTCTCGGGCCTGGCCTCACATCTACCGAGATGACTGATGCTGCTCTGGCTGGATCCCTCAAGGCGATGTATCTGATAGGCGAGGATCCGGTCGTCTGCGACGCAAATATAAACAAGACCAAGGCATCCCTGGATAAGCTGGACTTCTTAATTGTTCAGGAGATATTCATGACGGCCACAGCCAAGATGGCGGACCTGATTTTGCCTGCCGCTGCCTGGGCTGAGAAGGATGGCAGCTATACCTCAATGGAGAGAAGAGTGCAGTGGGTAGATCAGGCCGTTCCACCTGTAGGCGAGTCCAGAGATGGAATTTGGATCATCAACGAAATAGGCAAAAGGCTTGGATTTGACCTGGGCGGAATCAGCGCCGGGGAGATTCTCAAGGAGATCAACAGGCTCGTGCCGCAGTATGCTGGCATGACGAGGGAGAGGATCTCAAAGGTGGGAGGTCTGCGCTGGCCATGTCCTGATGAAAACCATCCAGGAACTGACATCCTGCACAGGGAACGCTTTTCCACTCCAGACGGCAGGGCAAAAATGGCCACTGTCTTCAACAGGCCTGCAGGCGAGCTGGTAAGCCCGGAGTACCCGATGCTTCTTTCAACCGGAAGGATAGTGGTTCACTACAACAGCGGCTCCATGACACGCAGAAGCCAGTCGCTGCTGGAAAGGGACAGCGAGCTTTACGTGGAGGTCAATCCAAAAGATGCGGCTGAGCTGAAGATAAATCACGGAGATCTCGTCAAGGTCAGGACAAGGAGAGGAGTTGCTGAGGCCCGCGTTCGCGTCACAGAGAAGGTCAAGCCGGGAATGGTATTCATGCCCTTCCACTGGCAGGGAACCAATATCATAACCTCTGATGCCCTGGATCCGGTTGCCAAGATCCCTGAATACAAGATGGCAGCCTGTCGCATAGAAACGATTGCATAATTTTGGTGGATGAAGCGGGGCTCCTCAGGCTCCGCTCAACATTTTA
>DAONDW010000210.1:0-3337 GCA_035402785.1 Methanothrix sp.
GATTGTCTACAGCTATTCCTACAGCTCTTCCAGCTTTTCTATTCCGAGCTTTTTTACCTTTGGCTTCCAGATAGTTTCAGGCATCCAGGTCGGTGCTCCCTTTGGTTTCGTCACCTGGACACGCTCTCCTTTGAAGAGATGCACCTTCTTCGTGCCGCGTTCTCTGAGCCGAATGTCTATGATGCCCCTGTTGGCTGCCTTGAGAGCAGCCTGGCGCGGTTGTTTTCCCGTAAACACACCGATTTCATTGCCCTTATCATCCCGAAGCGCGAAATTTCTTGTCTCTGCCATCCAGATACCCTCTTTGCCTCTCCATTATACATGACGCTATTTGTAATATTGTTATACAAAATACCATTATATTAATTTTATCCAGATGGCTGAAGCTCACCTGCTTCGTATGCAGAGATAGGGCCATATGCCAGAATGAAAGATAATTCCTGAATAAAATAGATTCAAAGAAGATGGCTGGATTTATTCCTCTTCCAGCCTGCAGAAGCTGCAACTGTGGTGCCATATGGGCTCGGCCACCACAAAAACAGGATTCTCGCTCTGATAGCGACCTGCCATGAGGTCAGCCACAATCTTATGGACCTCATCCGCGAGCATGCCCCTGGGCCTGATCCTTCCCACCTCGCGGCCATGCACCCCGTGGTGCCCCTCAGTCCGGTCTATGGTTACGACTGAATACTGTGGATCGTCTTCGTTGTCACCGTCTCCCAGATAAAGCAGGTTCCCATAATAAAAGCCGTAGCATAGAGGCCATTTATGGTTAATCATGGCCTCCACAAGGTCGTCTTCTCTGTCCAGCTCCTTGAAGGAGAACACGCGGTCTGGATGGATCATAATATTAACCTCTCAACTGCAGACTCAAATTTTGCTGCCCGACGATAAATAGTTTCTCGGCATTTTAGCAGGGGTTTTTTAGCAGGGTTTTTTAGCAGGGTTTTTTAGCAGAGGTTTTTTGGCAGAGGATATTTATCTCTAGCCGAAAATGAGATTCTTGACGTGTGATTGAGGGTGATCCTAAAATGGGTGATTTAGATTGATTCTGCAATTTTTCGGGGCTGCGCAATCAGTTACCGGCTCCATGCATCTGGTCGAGGCAAATGGGCACCGCTTGCTGCTTGATTGTGGAATTGTGCAGGGCAGACGGCAGGAATCCAACCGCCTCAACTCCGAATTCCCGTTCGATGCCAAGACCATTGATGCTGTCGTGCTCTCTCATGCTCATCTTGACCACACAGGCAAGCTGCCGGTTCTGGTCAAAAAAGGATTTGACAGCAGCATTTTCTCGACGTCTGCTACGCGCGACCTCTGCAGCGCAATGCTTCGCGACTCTGCGTCCCTTCAGGAGATGGATGCAAAATATGTCAATAAGACAAATGCCAAAATGGGATTGCCCTTTATCAAGCCTCTTTATACGATACATGATGCCTCAATCGCATTGCGTCTCTTTCAAACTCTGGAATTCGGGCGCACACTTGAGATCCTTCCAGGCATCAGGCTCACATTCAATAATGCAGGCCACATCCTCGGCTCGGCAACTGTCACGCTGGATATTGCCGAAGGCAGCGATAAAACGAAGGTAACCACTCTGGCATTTACAGGCGATCTGGGACGGAAGGGCGCTGCAATTGTGCGGGATCCTGTGGCATTCAAACGCGCGGACATTCTGATCACAGAGTCAACCTATGGTGGCCGCAGTCACGGACCAATGAATCTGGCAAAAGATAAGCTCGCCCGAATCGTAAATGAGACTGCACAAAAAGGCGGCCTTCTCATAATTCCAGCTTTTGCTGTTGAGAGGACTCAGGATGTGGTCTATCATCTGCATGAATTGATGGACTCAAAGGAAATTCCCTCAATGCCTGTTTATGTGGACAGCCCACTGGCGACCAACATCACCGAGGTCTTCAGGCATCATCCGGAATGTTATGATGAGGAGACCGAAGAGCTCATGCTTCATGATCATGGAAGGGATCCCTTCGGCTTTAACATGCTCAGGTACACGCACAGCACAGAGGAGTCAAAGGAGCTCAATGGCCTGAAAGGCCCGGCGATTATCATAAGCGCTTCGGGGATGTGCGAGGGTGGAAGAGTGCTGCATCACCTGCGCAGAAACATCGGCAATCCCAGGACCACTATTCTATTCGTGGGCTATCAGGCAGAGAATACCCTTGGCAGAAAGCTCATGCAGGGTGACAGGATCGCACGCATTTATGGCGAGGAATACGAGGTAAGGGCCACAATTGAGGAAATCGGGGGATACAGCGCCCATGCAGATGAGAGAGAGATTCTCGATTTCATTGAGGCAATTCCTGAAAAGCCAGAGAGCGTGTTTGTGGTGCATGGCGAAATTGCCGCGTCCAATGCAATAGCAAGCGCTCTGACGAGATCCGGGTTCAAGAATGTATTTATTCCCAAGCGAGGCGACAGGTTCGATTTCTCAGCAGATCATAATCCAATCTATTTGGGTGGAGTGGATGAGCACACGACTGATATTGCAGGACCCTGATCTGTGAAGAAAACATGGTCTTTTGCAGATGAATATGATTAACTACTAAAAAAGCCAAAGCGAGATACATGAGCCTGAAGGTCACAATGCTTGGAACCGGCGTGGGCATTCCTCAGCCAGGCCGCTCGCAGGCTGCGATTCTTGTGGAGTCCGAGCAGCCCCTGCTCCTGGACTGCGGGGCAGGCACCCTTTTGCGCCTGGATCAGATCGGAGCCAGTGCTGAGGCTCTGGACACTGTCGTTCTCACACACCTTCATCTGGACCATGTATCCGACCTTCTGGCTATGGCCAATGCCCGCTTTCTGGCGGACCTGCCCGGTCTGCAGGTCTACGGGCCCACAGGCACTGAGGAGTACATCAGAACGGCGAGAAGCCTCTATCCCAACCTTTCCAGAATGGATGTGGCTGTGAGGGAGCTTCATCCGATGGATTCCTTCTCTGTAAAGGGCTTTGACATATTTGCGGAGGAGGCGCGCCATAGTGTGACATCTCTCGCCTATCGTCTGGAGGCCGAGGACAGAGTCGTGGTGTACTCAGGGGATACCGAACCATCCCAGCGCGTCGCAGCCCTGGCCAGAGGAGCCGATCTGCTTGTTCATGAGTGCTCCTTTCCTGAGCCATTCGATGTCACCAATCACAGCACGCCGAAAAAGCTTGGAAGCATGATCAAAAACCTGGGAATAAAGCGGGTGATTCTCACTCACCTCTATCCGCAGGCGGCAGGCTGTGAGGACCTGATGGCCGAGCAGGTCATTTCTCTGTCTGAAGCACCGACGATTGTGGGCTGGGATATGATGACACTGTCATTGTGACTTCCTC
>DAONDW010000211.1:0-3304 GCA_035402785.1 Methanothrix sp.
GGCCTCATGGTCGTCGTCCATTGCATGTGATTATGGTCATCTTCTTCGCGCTCATCAATTGTGCAGGGCTGACATCACTCATCTCGCGAGTATGCTTAAAAGAGATCTTTTTGCGAGATAGACCCGCACGAGGGCCACAATATTAAAATCTAAATTCATGCATTCGTCATTATGTATCTTATTTACATATAATTTGCATCAGATTCAGATTTAGTTTACATCCCTATTTGCGATTTCCAGGGTTCATATAAGCCCTACATAAAACTTACCTATATATCGCCAAAAGATCGTTCGGTTTTATACTTAAATATCGTTCAGAACGTGGTTGTAAGTGCAAGAACAAAATAAATCTGGGAGAATGGGTGATAAAAGATGTCTAATAAGCAAATGATGAGGCTCACATTTCTGGGCCTATGTGCTGTAATATCCATCATTGCCTGCTCAATGAGTGGGCTTGGCATGGGCTTTGGCAATAATAGTCAACAGGCGGATTCAGGCCATCAAGTATCTCCGAGCATGTCAGATCTATATGGGGCAATGGCGGGGACATATTCCTCTGTAGAGACCCCCTCGGCACTTGACCGGGCAGTTGCTCTTCATGCCATTCAAAAACTGTATGGCAGCAACGGGGCATTCAGCCAGGACAACTGGGGATACTGGATGAATATCTGGCTGAATTCTGAGTAAATTGCATCTCAATCGCACCATATCTTTTTTTCAAGCCCGGAACTGAATAGCGCCTATTCTGTCAAAGCTGAGCCAGAATTGCGCATGAGGATCAGCTCATGAGCATCTCTATCACGAACCACATATCAGGAGCAAACCGCCCTGCAAGAGGCAATTTCAGTTGTGTCTGCTGCGGCTTCTCTGGTTCCAGCTGATGCTATTGGAGCTACAAACATAGCTCAAAAGGCAGCAGTCAATCTGCCTATCATGGCCCGATTTTTTGCGGAGCCACAAGCCCTCCAATATGGCAGCGAACATGCCCGCTAATTCATTGGCTGCTGGCAGTTGACGTCAAGTCTATATTCCATTCCATCTCAATAACAGAGCATGATTGGCAGGGCGACTCAGGTTGTGGATTGCCGGGAGAGCATGGGACTCGCCAAGGGCGGCGGGCTGGCACAGAGGGGCACCCTCTCCGAGGCAACAAAACCGGATGTGATCGCAATAGCAATGTCACCGGGGCGGCGGCACATCACCAAGCCGGTTTGCGAGATGACTTATGGGCTGCGCCGTGAGGGAATCCAGACAAGCGTTCTGGTCCTGGAGGCTGGAACCGGCGTTCCTGACAGCTTTCCACAGGCGTCGCGAGGCTACGGCCCGACCTTCGGACTGAATGAAAGGGAGCTGGACCAGATAGCGCGCCACAAGATCGCCGTGCTTCATCTGGGAAATGTGCGCTCGCATGTCATTTTCAAGGCCAAAGAGGTTCTGTCTCAGGTGAATATTCCTGCTGTGGTTGTGGCCCAGTGTCCCATGGATATGGAGGACTTTGCCCGCGAGGGCATCAAGACCAGTGCTGTCAAGCCACCATACCAGAAGACCGAGACCAAAGGCGAGGTCGTAGACATAGTCACCGGCATCACCCGCGGTGCTACCTGTACGCGAGTCAAGCTCAATACCCTGGCCAAAGTTTTAAACAAGCATCTGGCGGAGATCAATGCCCGTGAGGCGGCTGAAGCTGCCAGCAAAAAGAAAAAGAAGATGTAGCCTCTGTCTGAATCCAGACGAAGACGATTAATACTATTCTCCTATAATCCCTGGCACGATGAAGCTTGTAGTTCTCTTAGGTGACGGAATGGCTGATTGGCCGCTTCCTGATTTGCAGGGCAAAACGCCCCTTCAGGCAGCAAAAAAGCCAAACATGGACCTCCTGGCGAAGCGGGGCAGATGCGGCCTGGCCAGTACTGTGCCGGATGGCTTTCCTCCTGGAAGCGATGTGGCAAATCTATCTGTGATGGGCTATGCTCCTGCCAGCTACTACACAGGGCGCGCGCCGCTTGAGGCTGCTGCCATGAATGTGCAGCTAGACGCTGGAGATATCGCCTTTCGCTGCAATTTTGTGACAATTGAAAATGGCATCATGCAGGACTACAGCGCGGGGCACATCACCTCTGAGGAAGGAGCTGAGCTGATTGAGGCCATCGCACCACTCATGCCGAAGAGAAGGCTTTATGCCGGGGTCAGCTACAGAAACCTCCTGGTCCTGCAGGTTGGGGCAAAGGCTGTCTGCACTCCGCCTCATGATATCAGCGACCAGCCAGTCTCCGATCATCTGCCGAAAGGATCTGATGCAAAGCTGCTAATCGAGCTGATGGAGGCTGCCGGGCCTGTTTTAGCCAGCCATCCCGTCAACCAGAAGCGCATCGCGAATGGATTGCGTCCTGCCAATGCGATCTGGCTGTGGGGCCAGGGCCCGGCTCCCTGTATGCCAGGCTTTGCAGAAAAATATGGATGCAACGGAGCCATGATCTCTGCTGTGGACCTGCTCAAGGGAATCGGCAGATATGCGGGGCTGCAGGTCATTGACGTTCCTGGGGCAACAGGCAATATCGACACGAATTACGAGGGCAAGGTCGAGGCTGCCCTTGAAGCTTTAAAACGCCTGGACTTCGTCTATCTGCACATCGAAGCGCCTGACGAGGCAGGTCATGAGGGCGAGATAGAGCTGAAGATCAGGGCCATTGAGCTGTTCGACGAAAAGGTCGTCGGCCCTGTGATAAAGGGACTGGAAGAGATGGGTGAGGACTGGAGGGTGCTCCTTTTGCCTGATCATGCAACACCGATAGCAATCAAGACGCACAGCCGCGATCCAGTGCCATTTGCCATCATGGGAAAGGGGATCGAGCCAGACGGAGTGGGACAGTTCGATGAGGCTGCAGCGAAATTGGGCGGCTATGGGCTGGTGAAAGCCACGCAGCTTTTGGATATGATGAACGCCATATGATGAGAACCATATGATGGGTGCTGTATAATCAAATCAATTTTGTTTTTCTTTTCTTTTGGCATTTTTCAGCACGTTTTTGCAGATCATCTGATTTGTGATATTTCGGATGGCATTCAACTTGAAAGCCGTTGTGTTATAACAAAAATAAGAAAAAAGACTCTTGTGCTCTCGTTTAGAGACCAAGAGTTGGGTTGATTCCCATTATGAATACTACCACGAAGTAGAGAGCATTCAATACCAGGCCAAGTGGAACTCCAAGTTTTGCCCACTCGCTGCTGGTGATGCCGAGCTTTCCGGCAGAGATGATGTTGGGGATGTTGCCGGGGATGAGCATGCCGCCTGAGATGAGCAGGC
>DAONDW010000212.1:0-3302 GCA_035402785.1 Methanothrix sp.
GCAAATGGCCCCTGCATCCCGAATGTTATCGATTTCTTTGAATATCATCCCATCACTCCTTTGCTCAATATCCTGAACTGATCAGAAAATTATGCTGAACAAATCAGAAAGCGAGCCGAACGAATCAAAAAACTGAAATCCGCAAAAAAAAATGGATTCTCATTTGGCGCGAAAAGCTGAGGGAGCTTTCCGCGCTGTCGAGAATCAGTAGCTTTTCTCAGTTCTGGTCATGTTATTGTAGAACCTGAACTTGTCTTTGTCCTTGTCCTGCATCAGGACATAGCCGATTTTCCTGTCATCCAGATGCTCGGCGTACTCCTCGCGCGCGTCCTCACGACATGAGGAGCATGCTCCGCGTGGAATGGATACGCAAAAGGCGCTGTTCAGGATTCCATAGCCCCGCTGGGCAGAGGTGTTGATTGTCATGTAGCCTGCGCAGTCCGGGCAGAGCCTGACAACCTCCTCCTGGTTCTCATTGATCATGTCTGTGTCGTAGAAGATGCGCTTCTTTCTGCGATAGAAGTCTCCGAGCCTCTCGCAGGCATCTTCCACCAGATCATCTCTCTCGTCCCAGATCTTCTGCACCTGCGAGACTGTGTGAGCAATCTCCCGCTTCATGTCCTCGGACTGAACGAAGCGGCCTGGCACAAAATCCGGCTCTCTGACATGCGAATAGTCAAGACCAGCCATTGCCTGAATGATTCCTGTATTGACATAGGGCAGCGCAGTCTCCACTGCATAGCCTCCCTCCAAAACGCACAGGTCCGGAGCGAGCTTTTCATTGAGCCTGGCATAGCCATTGGCTGAGAAGCGCATATTGGCAAGCGGATCTGTGTAATGGTTGTCCTGGCCTGCAGAGTTTAAGATGAGGTCCGGCTTGAACTCATCGAGCACCGGCAAAATGAGATTGTCGAGCACATAATGAATTCCCTCATCGGTTGTGCCTGGTGGCAGGGGAACGTTGAGCGTTCTAGCAAGAGCCTGGGGTCCACCCATCTCGTTGACGAAGCCTGAGCCCGGATAAAGCGTGTGTCCGTCCTGATGGAATGATATGCAGAGCACATCCGGGTCATGCCAGAAGATCTCCTGGGTGCCGTCTCCATGATGCACATCGGTATCGATGACTGCAATCTTCTTGTGGCCGTATTTTGTCCTCAGATATTCGACCATTATCGCCATGTTGTTGATGTTGCAAAAGCCACGGTTGCCATGAACGACCCTCATGCTGTGGTGACCTGGCGGGCGCACAAGAGCAAATCCGTTTCTGATCTCTCCCTTTTCCATGGCATCAGCCAGTGTGAGAGTGCTTCCTGCTGCAATCAGATGGGCCTCGGTCACCTGGCTGTCCACATCTGGAACGCAGAAGTGGACCCGTGCAATGTCCTTTTTCTCTGCGAGGCGCGGCTTGTACTCCTCAATCGATGGCAGGTCCATAAGACCCTCCTCGAAGATCTGGTCGCGTGTGTAGAGCAGCCGCTCCTCTCTCTCCGGATGAGTGGGCGATATGGCCCAGTCGAAGGCCGGGAAGAATATGAGCCCGGTCTTGCCGCTTTTTCCTTTGGAGGACATCCTCAGCACCTCCCCCAGGATGGCAGAAGGCCAGCTTGAATTTCCATGCGCACATCCAGAAGCCTTCCTGCAGTTGACCAGCCGCGAATCATATTGAAAACCTCGCTGTAAGTAACCTCTGCCTCTCCTGCATATTCGCTGATGTTCAGCCTCGCTGCCCTCTCTACGAGAAGCTTTCTCGCGAGCTTTTCTGCGTCCTCAGGAGTCATCTTTCTGTCTCTTACCTGCCCAGAGAGACCCTCTTCTGCAACGCTGTATTCTCCCTTTTCAGTGTCGATATGCAGATTCAGGGTGAGTGTGGGCCTGGCCACAGCCGCTCCGATGGCATTGGCAACAGGCGCATATTTGGGCACAACTGCTTTGGCTCCAAGCTTCAAAGCCACCAGAGGCACCAGAGGCGGTGCTCCTCCACCAACTCCGACCACATTCTGGGCTGATAGCTTTTCTTTGCTCATGATCTCCCAGATGCGGTAGGCGGGCTCCTGTTCCCATTCCCGAAACATCTCATTTACCTCTGAGACTATCTTGTCCACGACACAGTCCACGACCTTTTGGGCAGCCTCTTTTGCCGTGCAGCCGAGCTTATTTCCCACCATCTGCATGGCCTTTTCTGCCTGTCCTGCGTTGCCGATGTCAGTCATTCCCAAAACCCGCAGAGCGTCGGTCGGAGTGGGGCCATTGCCACCCATGCAAAGGGGCGGGCCATCTCTGTGAGGTCCGACTGTCAGGCCGCCACTTGAGACGACAACGGCACTGTCTCCTCCAATGGCCACGGATTTAACTGCAAAAGCTCTCACGTGAGTGAGAAGAGAGCCAACACGCGCGCCCCTGGCTGAGAGAAGAGGCTTGCCAGAGAGGATGAGGGCAAGGTCTGTTGTCGTGCCTCCGATGTCCACCACAACTGAGGTCTGGCCTGGGTCTGTCAGGGCCAAAACGCCCATGATGCTCGCAGCAGGACCTGAGAATATGGTCTCAACTGGCATCTTCACAGATTTGTCCAGGGGAAGTGTGCCTCCGTCTGCCTTCAGGATGTAGACAGGGGCCGAGATTTTGCGCTCCTTGAGGGCCTTTGCCATATCAGCCGCAAACTTTTCGTAGCTGTCCTTTGTGGCTGCAGTGAGCATTGTGGTCGCTGCCCTGCGCGGGAAGTTGAGCTGTCCTGAGACTATGTGGCCAAGTTCAATTTTGCTGCCTGGAAGGCAGGAGGCTAAAGTCTCTCCGACCTTTTGCTCATGAGAATGATTCCTCTGACAGAATTTGCCAACAACTGCCACGCGGGTGAGGCCTGATGCCCTGATCCTGGTTGCAGCCTCCCTGATCTGCGACTCTTGAAGCGGGTCTATCTCCTTGCCTCTGAAATCTATGGCTCCATTCAGGATTATGCTCTCGCCAAGGTCATAGTCCTTCGGGTTTGTTCCGGGACCAGGGATGAGGACCAATGCCACTGGATCGGTCTTGCCCTCAGCTATCATATTTGTGATGAGTGTGGTGGATATGACCACCCGTTCGATCTTCTTCGCATCTATTCCCTGAACCAGCTCATCCAGTGCCAAGAGCATGCAGTTCAGCAAGTTATCGTGATCCGTTGGCACATAAGCAGTTTTGACCACCCTGTTGCCGTCCACGACCACGGCATCGGTGGTGGTGCCACCCACGTCAATTCCTATCAGCATTTTCATTCGCCTTTCGAAATGCTGCTAAAGATCAGGATGTATATCGGGTTTGTGGTCTTT
>DAONDW010000213.1:0-3286 GCA_035402785.1 Methanothrix sp.
ACCCAGATCCTGCCTCCCATCAGCTCCACAAGCTTCCGGCTTATGGCCAGTCCGAGACCGGTTCCGCCGTAATTTCTGGTTGCGGAGGAATCAACCTGAGTGAAGTACTGGAAGAGCTTGCTGATATTTTCCTGAGATATGCCAATTCCAGTATCAGAAACCGCAAAGTGCAGTTGAGCATTTCCATCATCCTCGGTCTTCGATGCAACAGCAAGTGTGACATGGCCGCTCTTTGTGAACTTGATGGCATTTCCGAGGAGATTCACCAGTATCTGACGCAACCTGGTAACATCTCCCACAATCTTCTCAGGAAAATAGCCCTCGATGAAATAGGCCAGATCCAGATTCTTTTCCCAAGCCCTGGCAGAAACCAGGTCAAATGAATCCTCAATGCACTGTCTGAGGTCAAAGCTCTCGTGCTCCAGCTCCAGCTTATTGCCATCTATTTTGGTGTAGTCAAGGATGTCATTGATGATTGCTAAAAGCGCATCTCCGCTGCTTTTAATTGTCTCAAGGCGATCTCTTTGCTCAGAATT
Source organism: Methanothrix sp. (assembly GCA_035402785.1). Taxonomy (GTDB): domain Archaea; phylum Halobacteriota; class Methanosarcinia; order Methanotrichales; family Methanotrichaceae; genus Methanothrix. The sequence continues at coordinate 537 of DAONDW010000213.1, forward strand.
GAGGTCTGTCTCCAGGAGAAGGCCGGTCATGCCAATGACCGCATTCATAGGTGTGCGAATCTCGTGGCTCATATTGGCCAGGAATTTCGATTTGGCCCTTGTAGCGGATTCCGCTTTCTCTTTGGCGATTATCAGATCGGGATTGACCGCCTCCAGTTGGGCAGTCCTGATCCTTACCCTCGCCTCCAGTTGTTCATTGAGACGGATGATCTCCTCTTCAGCCTCTTTTCTTGTGGCGATCTCTTGCTGCGCATCTCCGAAGAGCTTCACGTTCTCATCGATTGCCAGAATTTGCCTCATGATGACAAGTCCAATGATTACAGCTACGCCGATGGAGAGAGTTGAAAATGAGAGAACCATAGCATGATCATGGCTCCATAAGAGCATGCCAAAAGCGCCAGCAGCACAGAAATATGGAAGATATAATGGCCATGTGTCCCTGACAACCCCAAGCTTATAGGCGCAATGGGGAGAAAAGGCACCGCTTTTCACAGCATCCACCTGAGCCATTCCTGACAGCCCTATGAAGAGACTGCTTAAAACCCAGGCGCAGTCTACTATTCCGCCTGCAGCGTAGCTGTCCTGAAGCGACTGTCTCATGAAAATTGAGTCTGCAGCAATCCAGGCAATTGAGCCAGCGACCAGAAATAAAAGTGCCCTCTTGGCCGGTACATACTCCTTTCTGAAAAGCAGCTCGACCACAAAGAAAAGCAGAATCAGATCCATCACAGGATAGGCTACGGACAGTGCCAGAGTCAGCGAACTGGCCTGTTCAGCCTCATGAATGGTGGGCTCAATTATCAGAGACCAGAAGACGAGAACCGAGGTGATGGAAACAATGCTGGTGTCCAGAGCCATTGTGATTCTCTGGCGAAAATTGATGGCAACCGAGGGCAAAAGGAGAATTCCGATCCAGAAAAAGGGATATGTCAGTATATTTGGTACATCGGCCAGGGATGGAAACGGGCTCTCCTTCTGAATTACCTCTATATAAGCCCAGATCGAATCTCCAATCACAAAACAGAGCTGACCAATGGCCATCATCAACCATGACCAGAAGGTTTTTCTGCCCACCGCCAGGGATGCGCGAGCAGCATAGAGCAGGCACAGGGCTGTCACGGCGTTGATAACTACTGCCGCCCAATCGGTATATAGAACGAGCGACCCAGAATCATTTCTAAAAAGATGCAGTCCGAGCAGATATAATGCGAAAATGGCAATTGCAGCAAGGAGCGAATTTCTAAAGCTAATAGGAGTCCTGTTCGCATCTGAAGGTGGATCTGCAGATGATGAGTTCTGAGTGGGTGATCCCGCCTGCTCCATAAATTTCATGAATGAACTCAGGATGACCGATAGAGCCGCCACTTTCATTTCCGCTCACTTTTCCGTCTTTATCACTTTTTATCGAAGCTTATCCCTGCAAGAATAGCTTCTGTAAATATATATCTTTTTGCAATTAGGATCATTCATTGGATAATGCAGATCAATATCAATTAATATCTCCTGCTTGATTTGAACAATCTATATCCAATTTAAAAATTCATTTAAGTAAAAATATTATAAATATGACCACAAGGCTGATGTGAAAAAAAAGCCTGATTTAGGCCTCGCAGCTTTCTCCTTCTTCTGCTTCGTGGCCTTCTTCTGGCTTGACATCCTCTTTTTTGATCCTGCCTGTCCTGACCCAATAGTCATTGATGGCTGCATGCAGGGCATCTGCTCCCAGATTGGAGCAATGCATCTTTTGAGGCGGCAGGCCGCCCAGCTCATCAGCCACATCCTTTCTGGTGATCTTCATAGCCTCTTCCAGAGGTTTGCCTTTTGCCATCTCGGTGACCATGCTTGAGACGGCTATGGCCGAGCCGCAGCCAAATGTCCTGAACTTGATGTCATCGATCTTTTCATCTTTGACTGTGATGAATATCTCCATGATATCGCCGCAGACGGGATTGCCGACCTTGCCATATCCATCCGGGTTCTCTATCACCCCAACATTTCTGGGGTTCATGAAATGCTCCATTACCGTCTTTGTGTAGCCAATCTGTGCCATCTGTATATCACCTATCAGTTATCACCATGATCTCAAATTCAGAGCGGCGGGAGAGCTCTCGGCCTCTCAACAGTCCCTTTTGAGGCGCTGGAAACAGCCGGTATCTGGTCAGGGCTATTGTGCCGTCTGAGAGTCATAGCCATTGAGCCATGCGCTTCTCCGTGCTTCAATCCGATGGCCAGAAGGACGTGAGAAGGCTCAAGAGTGCGTGAGGAACAGGCAGAGCCTGTGGATACCTGATTTTGAATGGGCAGGACCTTTTTATAGTTGCTGCATTACTGGCTGCCTGCAGAATCGATCGACTTATGGGGCGATTGCTGATATTGCTGATATTGCTGATATTGCTAATATTGCTAATAGCTCTACCCGTTTGTGCATTGCAGTGGTGTGATAATGATCTGGATTTTTTCGGATCTTGGAATTGACATAACCAGGGACGTGCCGAGCACATGATAGTAGTCTGCGTAATAGCAGCGGATCAATTCAACGGGCAGGCAGTTGCTGTTTCCGACGATGACTGGAAAGGAGTCAATGAAGTAATCCGTGACTATCCATTTGTAGTTATCTGAGTATATCAGGCAGATGGTTCCCTTTGGAAGCCAGTTGCAGTCTCCTGTGTATGAAAGCCGTTCATGGAAATGCATTTTTTTGCGAGATAGCGCACCATCTGCAGAAAAGCCGGTTTCAGGACTGCTGTAGC
>DAONDW010000214.1:0-3266 GCA_035402785.1 Methanothrix sp.
GTGAATGCATCAGCTATCAGGTGAGTATTTTGCAGGTTTTGGGCATAAAGACCGATCTCATTAAGCCAGGTGATGACCTGGCGGCATCCCTTGAAAGAGCCATGACAGAGCTGGGCCTGGCCTTGAATGATGGAGACATACTTGTCGTCTCTGAGAGCACAGTGGCCACGGCAGAAGGGCGGGTGGTGGCTCTGAAGGATGTCGTTCCGGGTCCACTGGCCTGTTCCATGGCTGCAAGGTACAAAAAGGACGAGCACGAGATGGAGCTGATACTTCAGGAGTCTGATGAGATCATGGGCGGCATTCCCGGCGTCGTTTTGACCCTCCGGGATGGCTTTCTCTATCCAAATGCTGGAATCGACAACTCCAATGCGCCTCCAGGAAGCGTCGTCCTGTTTCCTGCCAACCCCCAGAGATCGGCCATGCAGATCAGAGAGGCGCTCAGCCATGGCAGAAAGATTGCGGTGATCATAGGAGACAGCCGCACCCATCCCCTGCGGCTGGGCTGCGTGGGCGTGGCTCTTGCCTGCGCTGGCATCGAGGCAGTGGAGGACGCGCGAGGGCAGAAGGACCTCTTCGGCAGGGAATTAAAGATCACCAGGAAAGCTGTGGCAGACAATCTGGTCTCTGCAGCCCAGGTAGTGATGGGCGAGGGAGATGAGGGCATTCCCGCTGTGATCATCAGGAATGCGCCTGTGGCAATATCAGAGGCGAACTGTCCCATTCCCACAATTCCGCCTGAAGAGTGCATGTACATCGGTGCCCTGCGCTGCGGCCCGCGCCCCTACACAGGGGGCTACGACCAGCTCATCGAAAACGCAAAGGAAGCAATGAACGGAGCCTATGCTCCTTACTCTGGATTCAAGGTTGGAGCTGCCCTGCTTGCCAGAAGTGGCAGGATCTATTCTGCTTCCAATATGGAGAACGCAGCATCGGGTGCCGGAATCTGCGCTGAGAGAGCAGCGATATCAAGTGCAATAGCCTGTGGCGAGAGGGAGTTTGAGGCCATTGCAGTTGTAGGAAATGCCAGCGAGCCTGTGTCGCCCTGCGGAATATGCAGGCAGAACCTGATCGAGTTCGGAGAGGACATCACAGTCATCATGGCGAACACAAAAGGCGATGCCCTCACCGCCGCGGTCTCTGATCTCCTGCCAAAGCCATTTACAGACAGGTGTCTGAAATAAGAGTATCCAGGGAAGCTTCAAGAAAAATCTGATTCAACTGGCACAAAAAAAAGCGAATAAAGGAATGTCCGGAATTCCGGGCATCCTCTTTGCCATTCTTTTAGTGAGCCTCGCCCACCACATCTTTTCCAGGTGCCTTGCGCTCAACTGTATCGAGCTTGCACTCAACCGGGGAACAGACCAGGACATCCTGGGACTGGAACTTGGTGTACGGATTCTCGGGAATGGTTGTGTCCAGGCCCATTGAAGCTGCCATCATCTCTACGATATCCACCATCTTTATGGAGGACTTGGCAGAATTCCTTCCGTCGATCAGGTTCAGCCTGCAGAATGGACAGGTGGAGGCAATGACCTCTGCATTGATTTCAGCAGCATCCTGTACTCTGGCTTTGGCACAATCCATGGCCAGATCTGGAACGCCTGCCTTTACGCCGCCGCCTGCGCCGCAGCATCTCTGAAGAGCCCTATTTCTCACCATGTCCTGGAATTTGACGCCAGGCATTGATTGAATGCAGTCCCTGGGAGCCTCAAATGCCCAATCCTTTCCCTTGAGATGCATCAGATGCCTGCCATTATGGCATGGGTCATGGTATGTGAACCTGTAGTTCAGTGGAATCTTGTACTTGACATCACCGGATCTTATTTTCTCTCTCAGGAATACCGAGAGCGGCATTGTCTCATATGGGATGTAGCCCTCGTACCACATGGGCCAGTCGATGGCTGCATTTCTGAGACATCCGGCACATGCAAAGAGCACATTCTTTGCTCCAGCATCCTTGAGTGCATCCACATTATGGACAGCATGCTCAGCCATGACCTCTCTCTGACCGGTCCTTACCATTGCAGAAGCACAGCACCATTCGTTCTTGCCCAGCATCGCAAAAGGCACGCCGAGATTATCAAGTATCCGAACTGTTGCAACGCCCAATGCCTGCTGGCGGTATGCAGCGGTGCAGCCTGCGAAGTAGACAATGTCTCCGGATTCCTGGACTTTAATGTCGTTTGGAACCCAGCACAGCCTATCCTCCTGCTTGCCCTGATAGGGATTTCGATCAGCTTTGACGAGCTTGGGGAAGAATGACTGCTTGCCAACCGGGCCATCGCCTCTGGCCACCAGGTTTGGCCTCATGGCCTCCCATAGCTCTACGGTCTTGATTCCTGCCTCGCAAACAGTTCCGCAAACGCCACAGGTGGTGCAACTGTAGGTATCCTCGGTGAACTGCTTCATCTCGTCATCGGTGAGTGGCTTCGGGCCGAAGATCTTGGCGCGAAGACTATGGCTCTTGGCCATGAGCTCTCTCCACCTGGCATTCTTGTACATGGGTGTGATGCCTGGGCGGTCAGGTCTCACCGCGAAGGTCGGACACCATTTCATGCACTCCTGGCACCTGTTGCATGCATCTACCTCCAGAAGCTGGGTGGACATCATATAGCCCGTCATCAAGGGCTTGGAGCTCTTTTGATCAGCCATTTTTACTCTCCTCCTCTATTGCCCAGAAGGCACATTGGTGTTGCGATTACGTGGATATACTTGCTCCAGGGCAGGGCCAGACAGAACAGTCCCAGGGCCAAGACGGTGTGGATCATAGCGAAGTGGGGCGCATATATTGGGTTCTCAAAGGCATTGCCAATGAGGAACGAATTTCCACGCATCCACTCGGCATAAAACCCGGTGATCGTGATGAGGAACACAGCGCCGATCAAAAATGCATCATAGGCAGTTGTGTTGTCCCTTACGAACTTCAGGAAGAGCCTCCTGGACACAGCAATAGTGGCACCGATGAGAAGCAGGTAGCCGAAGAGATCGAAGGGCAGGCTGAGCAGCTCCTTGGCCATCTCGGCCTGTGGAGCGAGGCCAGCCAGGTCAAAATGCTCTATGATATCCAGGAAAAGAGCCAAACCGGACATGGCTGCCAGCATCAGAAATCCATAGAAAATGGACATATGCATGACCCAGCGCACCGGGCTTCTAGCCAGAGTCCTCCTCAAAAGAAGAACATCAAGCACTGCAGTCCTCAGAAATACCCATAAACCATCCTTAAATGCCTCATGAATCCAGGTAGCAAGGAAGAGCCAGAAGCT
>DAONDW010000215.1:0-3243 GCA_035402785.1 Methanothrix sp.
ATAATATTGATAATTGCCTTCAGGGAAAGGTAAAAATAGATCCTGATAATAGCTTAGACCCCGATTGAATATCATGTTCGGGCAGCTCATAGCTAACGGAATAATCTACGGATGCATCATTGCCCTTTCCGCCATTGGGTTGTCTCTGGCGTATCGAATCATGAACTTCGCCAATTTCGCTCATGGCGACTTTCTGACGCTGGGCGCTTATCTGACTCTGTTTTTTGCTGCAACCCTAAACCTCGGCTTTCCAGTTGCGTGCATCCTGGCGGTACTGTCAACAGCAGCAATTGCTGTAGTTCTGGACATTGGCATCTGGAAGCCCATGAGGAGCACAGGAGCCACCCGAACGGCCATCATGATTCTCTCAATTGGCGTATCCATTGCAGTCAGAAATGCCATCATAATATTCTTCCGCCCGGATGCGCTGAGGTTCCCGCTGCCTGTGAGCGAGGGTTTGAATCTCGGCGGCATAGTCCTCACATTCTTTCAATTAAGCGTCGTATTGATTGCCTTTTCTGCAATGCTCATCGTTCATGCCCTTCTGAGCAGGACAATTCTAGGAAAGAGCATGAGGGCTCTGGCAGATAATCCTGACCTGGCCAGGGTTTCAGGCATAAATGTGGACAGGGTCATAAGATATACCTGGGCTGTGAGCATGGGCCTGGCTGCCCTCGCAGGGATTATGTTCGGATTGATAACCCATCTCAATCCAAATATGGGCTGGTCCATCATCCTGCCAATGTTTGCGGCTGCTGTCCTCGGCGGCATAGGCAATGCTTATGGAGCCATGGCTGGGGGAATGATAATAGGCCTTGCTCAGGAGATATCAACTGCATTTTTGCCTGCAGAATACAAGATCGCAGTCAGCTTCGCAATCATGATCGCAGTTCTCTTCTTCAAGCCAAGAGGCCTTCTCGGAGGAGGATGAAATGCTGGACTATCTCGTATCCATATTGCTCACAGCAGGAATTTATGCGGTCTTTGCTCTGGGCCTCAATTTGCAGTGGGGCTATGCAGGACTTCTCAACTTCGGGCATGTGGCATTCATGGCCATCGGTGCCTATACCACGATTCTTCTGAGCATGAATGGAGTGCCGTTGATCTTTGCCGTCCTGGCGGGCATGATTTTGGCAGGAGCCTCCGGGGCCTTTTTGGGCGTGGCAACGCTGCGCCTGCGAGAGGATTACCTGGCAATAGTCACAATCGGCTTCTCAGAGATCATCAGATTTGTGCTTCTCAACTGGTCCTCTCTGACAAGGGGCTCCTTTGGAATATACGGATATCCGCGTCCCTTTGAAGGGCTGGTTGGCTATGAGAACTACAATCTCTTTCTTTCAGGAATTGTGATCGCCGTCCTCGTGCTGGTCTATGCCTTCCTTGAGATACTGGCAAGATCGCCCTGGGGGCGCGTTCTGAAGTCCATCAGGGATGACGAGGCAGTGTCTGTATCGCTTGGCAAGAACGCATTTTCCTACAAGGTGCAGGCCCTGGCAATAGGCTCGGCGATTGCAGCACTTGCAGGATCGCTTCTGGCCTTTTATCTTCAGTATATCAATCCCAATAATTTCCAGCCAATTGAGACATTTTATGCCTGGATCATGGTCCTGATGGGTGGAAGCGGCAGCAACCGGGGCACAATCGTCGGAGCGCTTCTGCTCTGGGGCTTCTTCAGCACGACGCGCTTTTTGGAGGGATATATCTCATTCAGCCCTTCGGCATCAAGCGCCGCGAGAATGGTGATCATCGGAATAATCCTGATAGGGCTCATGATGTTCCGGCCCCAGGGGCTGTTTGGTCGAAAGGAGGAGCTTGCCATTGGCAAATGAAATCCTCAGAATTGAGAACCTGAAAAAGGGCTTCGGAGGCCTGAAGGCTGTTGACGATTGCAGTCTTTCCGTTCAGGAGGGCACGATCATGGGACTGATCGGTCCAAATGGCGCAGGCAAGAGCACTCTCTTCGACCTCATATCAGGTTTCACGAAGCCAGACTCAGGGCGCATTGTCTTTTCCGGAAGGGAGATAGTGGGGCTGCCAGCCCACAGGATTGCACGCCTGGGGCTTGTTCGCACATTTCAGATACCCAGAGCCCTGATGAGGATGACAGTCCTGGAGAACATGATGCTGGGAAGCCAGAATCAGACTGGAGAGACTATTTTTGGGCCCATCATCCGCTGGCGAAAGGTGCTCTCAGAGGAGAAATCCATTGAAAAGAAGGCTGAGGATATCCTGAAGTTCTTTGACCTTTTGCGCATGAAGGACGAGTATGCGGGCTCTCTGTCAGGCGGCCAGAAGAAGATGCTTGAGATGGCACGCGCCCTGATGGCAGACCCCAGGCTCCTGCTTTTGGATGAGCCCTTTGCAGGAGTGAATCCTGCGCTCTCTGAGAGGCTCATTGAGAGGATCAAAATACTTCGAGAAAAAGGACTCACTATTATGATAATTGAGCATGCCATTCCCTATGTGCTTGCTCTCTCTGATGAGCTTTATGTTCTGAACAAAGGGTCAGTTCTGGCACATGGCCTGCCTGATGAGGTCATAGCAGATAAACAGGTGTTCGAGGCCTACCTGGGGGTTGGGCTTGATGCTCAGCATTGAATCAATTACAGCGGGCTATACTGATGAGAATATCATACACGATGTGTCTCTGCATGTGGATGAAGGGGAGATCGTGACAATCATAGGCCCGAACGGCTGCGGAAAGTCCACTTTGATGAAGTCCGTCTTCGGTCTGACCAGGATGCGTGGCGGTAGAATTCTGTTCAAAGGCCGGGATGTCACAGGAATGAGGCCTCATGATCTGGTGCAGCTTGGAATCTCATTTGTTCCCCAGGAGAGAAATGTCTTTCCAACTCTCACAGTGAAGGAAAACCTGGAGATGGGTGCGATCACCCTTTCCGATGGGCTGGAACCACGCTTGAAGATGGTGCTGGAGCTGTTTCCGGAGCTTTCAGGAAGGCTTGATCAGAGGGCAGGGACACTCAGCGGAGGAGAGCAGAAAATGCTGGCTGTGGGAAGGGCGATGATCACGAAGCCGTCCATGCTTTTGCTGGATGAGCCATCAGCAGCTCTGTCTCCCAAGATCATGAGCCAGCTCTTTGCGGAGATCAAGGATATCAATGCCCGTGGCGTGACAATACTCATGGTTGAGCAGAACGCTCGCAGGGCTCTGGCCATAAGCGACCGGGGATATGTCCTGGAGATGGGGCGAAATCGATTTGAAGGGCCTGCAAATGGCCTGCT
>DAONDW010000216.1:0-3224 GCA_035402785.1 Methanothrix sp.
CATCCTGTTCTCTGCCCCGTGCTCATCCTCTTGTTCAGATTCCTGCTCATCCTCTCGTTCATCTTCTAGTTCCTAGTTCATCCTCTTGTTCCTAGTTCATTCTCTTACGCATTTTTACGCATAATCCAGTTTACATTTCCACTTATTCGCCTGCGTATCCTCTTTTCATATCCACTTACTCAATTTGATTCTATGAGCAGCAAGGCCCTTATAGGATATATCACTATTAGCTTCTCGATGACAGACAGGTTGATTCCGGCCATTGCACAGGATGCCAGGACCGGAGAGGTTCTAATGCTGGCCTACATGAATGACGAGGCACTGGCCAGGACCCGCGAGACTGGAAAGGCCCACTACTGGTCTCGATCGAGAAAGAAGCTCTGGCTCAAGGGTGAGTCCTCAGGGCACTTTCAGATGGTAAAGGAGATCCGGATAGACTGCGATGAGGATGCCATCCTCCTTTTGATTGAGCAGGAAGGCGGTGCATGTCACACGGGCTACAGATCCTGCTTCTATCGAACCATTGACGGGCGCGTCGTTGGAGAGAAGATCTTCGACCCCAAGGACGTCTATTGATGGCAATGGCCGGAGGAAATAAGACAGTCTCAAAAGACAGAAAACAGGCCTATCCGCTTTACAGCAGCCCATTTCTCAGAGCTGATGCCCGGATTGTAGGAGAGGGGGATGGGGTGGGATATCGGGTGGCGATCGAGACCTCCGGGCTGCTCTCACATCTGCCGGTCATCCGTTCTGCTCTGCAAATGTTCGACGGCCAGATTGCTGCAAACGCCGATCCTCAGAGGCTGTATCTGTCCACATGGATTCCGCCCATTCCGAGCAGGGCCTTTTCAAGGCTGGCTGACAGCCGGGTGCGGGGCGTATTTGGCATGAGAACCCCTGATCAGGTCACAATTTCGATCACAGAAGAATGCCCCAACCGCTGCGCTCATTGTGCCCTTCCAGACTCAGGAAATAAGCAGCGTCTGGCACCAGAGACCGTCAAAGGCCTCATCAGCCAGATTCTGGATATGGGGACCACCCTGGTCATATTCGATGGCGGTGAGCCCGCGCTTTACAGGGAGCTGCCGGAGCTTGTGGCATCAGTGGATGAGAGGGCGATCTCAACTCTTTTTACATCTGGTGCAGGATTTACCTCTGAGCTTGCAGCCCGTCTGAAGGAAGCCGGGCTTTATGCAGTCAATGTGAGCCTTGACAGTCCGATAAAAGAAGAGCACGACCTCATGCGCGGGCGGACGGGAGTCTTTTCCGATGCCATGCGGGCTGTGAAAAATGCCCTTGCAGCAGGCCTTCTGGTGGACCTCTATGTGGTCCTTCGCCGGGAGAACATGCATCATCTGGAGAGGTTTCACGACCTGGCTCGCAGCATGGGGGTGCATGAGGTCACATTCTTCGAGGTCGTTTCGACCGGACGCTGGACTGAGAAGCAGGACATCGCCCTGAAGCCCGCGGATCATGCCCGTCTCGCGAATTTCGTGCGCATGGCAGGCCCGCCAAGGATTTTCTCGGTTCCTGAGGCATACAGGCACTTTGGCTGCTTTGCAGCAGCCTCCTGGATGCATGTGACGCCTGCCGGAGAGGTTTATCCCTGTTCCTGTTATCCTCAGTCATGGGGCAGCATATTCGAGGAGCCTGTGAGAAAAATCTGGCGACGCATGGGTGCATTTCCCTATAAAAAGAACAAAATATGCCCCATGCGAAAATAGGCGTTTTAAATCATGTTTTAATCAGGATTGCTCTGCTATGCGTTGTTGAAATGCCTGCAAGAATTGCGATAAATTCCTGCATATAGCTCCGATCAATAAATCTATATAGGGCATTAATCATTAACAATCTTGATCGAATTATGGATTTGACACCTGTTCAAAGAGACATACTGACTGCATTGATCAACATTCATCGTGTTGAAGGACGTGCTGTGAAGGGCGAGGAGATCGCCGAGCTGATAGACAGAAACCCTGGAACCATCCGAAACCAGATGCAATCATTGAAAGCCCTCAATCTGGTGGAGGGCGTGCCCGGCCCCAAGGGCGGCTACCGGGCTACAGGCGCGGCCTACGAGGCGCTGAACATCGAGGCCACGGGAGATGTTGTAACTGTTCCGGTAATCCGCAATGGCGTTGTGATGGATGGCACCACTGCGAGCGAGATCGTGTTCAACAAGGTCATGCACTCCCAGCTTTGCGACGGAGTGGTGCGCATCATAGGAAACATTCGGGATTTCAATGTCGGAGACAGCATCGAGGTTGGGCCGACACCTGTCAACAAGCTCTACATCAGGGGCAAGGTGACTGGAAGAGATGACACAATGAGCCGCCTCATCTTCCATATCGAGGAAATGATCTCGGTTCCGAAGGTACCAGTCAAGAGCATTGCGCGACGCGCTTTAAGGATACCAGCCAATGCATCTTTGCAGGAGGCCTCGCGCATTTTGCTGCATAACGGCGTGTCTGAGGCACTGGTGGACGACAGCTCACCTGGGCTGATCAACCTTGTAGACATCGCCCGCGCTGTTGCCGACGGCAGGACAAATCAGGAGGCGCGGGAGATCATGAACCGCGGATTTTTGACAATCGACTCAGAGGAGCCGATCTACGAGGCCATCAAGATGCTTGGCAGGACAGGAGCCGGGCAGCTCGTGGTCTCAGAGCAGGGTTCCGCCTGGGGAATCGTGACCCCAGGAGACCTTGTAAAGTCGCTCACTCCTGCCTGATCTCAGTTCCAGTGTGCCCGCCAAGGGCACCTTTTCTCAAATTTTCTATGCGGCTGCCCAAAACGATAGATGTAGGGATAGCGCTTCTCTCCATGATCTTGGCTGCCAGAGGATCTACTGGCGAGCGGGAGCCTGCTTTCATCTCAGTCTGGCAGGCCATCCGGGCCAGCTCCTGGTGGGTCATGCTGGTGATCTTCTTTGCAGACGGGTCCTTTTCAGGGTCAGCAGTATAGACGCCGTCCACCGATGTGGCGACGATCAGTTTGTCAGCATGAACGTACTCTGCGAGCAGAGCCGAGACCGCGTCGGTTGTCTGGCCAGGGGCCACGCCGCCCATGACGACGATCTTGCCAGGTTCCGCGAGCCTTGCAGCTTCGGCATAGCCATCCGGGATCTCCTGGGGCGCGGCTTCGCCTAAGGCAGCGACCAGAAGGGCCGAGTTGATCTTGGTCGCGCCAATGCCTATCAGGTCGCAGAACATCTCTGATGCGCC
>DAONDW010000217.1:0-3218 GCA_035402785.1 Methanothrix sp.
GAAAAACAGGCCATTGACATCTGGCTTTCCTCTGCGATCAACCCAGAAATCCTGAAAGTGCATTATGCCCTCAGGCGTGCTGACCATTGTCGCGACAGGATCGTCTGTCATGGGAATGACCTGCTGAAGAACGCCCAGCGCCTCAGCCAGGACAGCCGTGGCCTGACAGGGCTTTGCGCCCCGACGCAGGAGTTCAGAGCGAAAGATGTGAACAGCCCTATCCTTGTCGCCGACCTGCAGCTTCTCCTTAAAGCCCATGGCTATCAAAAAATCGTGGGTGAGTGTCCTGTCGCCCTTTATGCCCCACCATCTTTTTTCATCAATCATATCGGCCAGAGTGTAGAGGACTGAGTCCACATCTGGAGAGATGTAATTTCCGGAAAGCCAGAGGTCCTCGGCTGTGTTCACAACAACTGAGAGATCTTCTGGCTTTATGATCTCCTTTAGGCCAAGCAGAAGCTTTGGCGTGCCAGTTCCGCCGCTCAGGACGAGCATTCCTGTCCCCTCTTAATCACTGCTTTAAATATATATTTTTACATAAACAAATTCAAAAATATCAGACATCGACTATGATCATGCCTGTCTTTAGAAGGGCAGCCTCTTCTGAAGAAAGCGGCGTTTTCACAGCGTTTTCGCAGTCAATGGCGCTGTTTCCCAATGGATCTTCCATGACCAGAGTCAAAGGAAAACGACCATCTCTTGCGAGGCCGATCTTCTCAAGGATCTCCTCTCCTTTTCTGGTGCTCTCCTCGCTACTGGCCTCTCGCGCAGAGCGCGTGGCAAAGCTCACCACACCTTCAATTCGATCCAGGACGCCTTCAACATTGGATACATAGGACTCTGAGGCAAAGCCCGGCTCGATGTCCACACCAAGCTCTGGAATGCGAAGCGTGCAGCTTGATGAGCGGATCACCCTGGCATTGAGATCCTCTACGGAGGTAATCTGCAGCGTGAAGCGCACCGGCTCCTTTTGGGTCAGCAGAATTGTATCGCTATGCCGATAGCCGCATTCGCATACTCCTGCTATGACCATGGCCTCTCCAAAGTGAGGAATATTGGTCGTCTCCCAACAAAACTGCATATCTGCTTTGCATACAGGGCAGCTTGTATTTGTAGTAAGATTCAATCTTTGCTCCCGACCACCTTTTCGCGGTCAATCTTTATGCCATTTGGAACCAGAACGATGAGATCATCGCCAATCCCTGCTATATCTCCTGAGACGTCGTCGATGGCCTTTTTCAGCTCGCCAATTGCCCGGTCCAGAGCCGATTTATCGCGCTTCAGACCAGCGATGTCCACCAGGATGATGTTTCCAGCATAAATCTCCTGCTTGATCTCAGGCAATACCTCGACTCTTCCCAGATCTGCGACCCTCAAAATAATGTCCGGGGAGCTGTTTGCATTCTCGAACTGCCCCAGATCAACCTCTGAGTAATCCTCCTCAGTAGACTTCCCTATGAGCTTGAGCTTTTCCAGAAATCCGGCCATCCAAAAACCCCTCTAAGGAAAATGTGTTTTATTATATTTATACTTAACATCGCTACATGTCCACGAGTTTCAGACCGGCCAGGCCCATCGCCACCATGAAGAGCAGAACTATCAGGGCAAAGACAGAAGATCTCAACTCAGCCGGAAGAGCTATCTGCGCTCCCAGGATGAGACAGATCATCAGAAACACGAGGCCACAACTGATGCAAATCTCAAGCCAATTCTTCTTCACAAGACTACTGTGCATCTCGCCTTAGATGATATACTTTTTCACTCGCAGTCCTCTTTCGTCTGCGAGAGTTGACACGAGGCCATGAGTCTTTCTGCCGTGCCATCTCATTTCAATGAAGCGAGGATAAACAGGCAGCCTCTCCCTCAGCTCGTAGCCTGAGAGGCTCTCTTGCAGCTTTTCTTCGCAAGGCCAGGCTCTGTCCGGATTTATGCCATCGACTGTCACCGGGCTGATTCCGCCAAGATCCGAGGCTCCGCATTCGATGAGCTGTCGCGGCTCGACAAGATTTGGAGGAACCTGTATGGCCACATCAGACGGGAGGATGCGCCGGGCTGCTGTCACAGTCCTGCACAAATCTGCGATCTTTGGGGGCAGGGCATCAGACAGCATCGTTTGGGGCTTTGGGTCCAGAGGCTGGATGATCACCTCCTGAATGTGGCCGAAGGCCCTGTGTAGCTTTGCGATTTCAGTGAGCGAATGAATTCTGTCTTCCCAGCTTTCGCCAATGCCCACCAGTATGCCTGTGGTGAATGGTATCTTATGCCTGCCAGCCAGGGCAATGTACTGCAGCCTTTCTTCCGGTTTCTTTCCAGGAGAGTTTGCATGAACGGCAAGGCTTGCGGTCGTCTCCAGCATCAATCCCATGGAGGCATTATATGGCTGAAGCCTTTTCAGATTCTCTTCATCCAGGAGGCCGGCATTGGTGTGAGGCAGAAGCCCAAATTCCATTGCCATCTCTGATAGTTCGATCAGATAATCCATCAGATCTGCTATAGCTGCTGATGAGAGGATTTTCTCAAAACCCGGCACCTCCCAGGGGCTCTCTCCCATGGTAAAAAGTGCCTCACAGCATCCGGCGAGTGCTCCATCTCGCATGAGCTGGCTGGCGGATGATCTGGAGAGCACCCAAGCATCCTTTAAATCCATTCGAAAAGAGCAATAGCCGCAGTGATTTCTGCAAAGGTTGGTTACGGGAATAAAAATATTTTTTGAGTAGGTGATGGTTTTCATCAGAGTGCGGCGGTTGACCATCTATCTGCGAAACTCCACAAGTTTGAGGACATTTCCGCGCGGGCAATCCTCAGGAGCTTCACCCACTATCTCCACAATGGTGCATCGCTCTCCATCCTTGAGCCCGGACGGATGGCACATGTCATACATGCTGCAGCTTGAATCATCGCATTTCATGGATTCAAATACCACCTTTGATCCAGGAAATGCTTTTCTGGCGTCAAATGCCGCAATTATGGGGCTCTCTGCCACTTCAACAGCCCGAACTCCTGCTTCATGGATCGGGCACTCGTGAATCAACTCGCCTCGCGTCCCCAATACTCTATAGCGCCTCTTCGGCTCCAGGTTGATGCAGGTGTTTCGCAGCTTGCATGTCTCGCATTCCGGTGTGGGGCCCACGAATGTAAATTCCATGCCTATGCTGGCAAGCTTGGTTCCAATCAATGTGATCTGGGTAGATGCCTCGGACATATTTTAGCTCCTTTTT
>DAONDW010000218.1:0-3171 GCA_035402785.1 Methanothrix sp.
ACCTGTGGGGTTTTTAACATGCTCATTTCATGCCCTTACGATCGACGTCAGTAGTTGTAAATAGCCGTTAATTCTATCTCGGTAGAACTAAAAGATGACCCGTCCATAAGACCGATAGGAGCAAGCATGCCAGTATACATCGAGAAACCCCCTTACGTATTAATCTTTTGGTTATATCACTTTTTGGCCCTGCTGCCCATCGGCACTATTTTGGAGGCAGGGTCATGAATCTGATCGCCGAAAAAGAGGATATCCTGGCCTCTTTTATAAAAGTGCAATCAACAGATTAAAATAGGTGAGTTAACCAATTGGATTCAGGATAATCAAAAGAATTGTGTTATTCGCTTTAGATGGAGGGATTAATCTGAAGAAGGCTATGCTAGCATTAATCGCAGCAATGGTTCTAGTAGCTCTTACTGGATGTTCATCGGCTCAGACGTGGCCCGCCACAACGACTTATGTAAATGGATATCAGGAGAGCAACAGGACATTTGATTTCGAGCAGAGCGTGCAGGGAAATGGCTACTTCATGACCTACCTGTATGCCAAGGCAGGAGCAGTTGAGATGAAGAATTACGCTCACGGCTCCGGATCCTTGAACAGCGAGGCCACATTGACCTATCAGTCACTGGCAGAGAAGACGCATAACGTCTATTCCGACTACAACGACTTCTATCAGGATTGCATCCAGTTTAAAGAGGATGTGGCAATGGTTTATGCGCCCATGAAGATCGCTGTCGGAAACGGCTACTATGCAGCCAATCCGCTGGACTACAGCTCTCTGCTCAAGGAAAAGAGCTGGATCAAGAACTACCTCGCAGGCACCAGCATGCATCATGAGGTAGAATATGCCCATGCTCTGGACAAGGAGCTTGAGATGGTGGGTAAGGACAAGGTTAATTGGACCTATGACCCCGAGTTGGATTCTGTTGGCTATACTCAGATGAAGGTAAATGAGGATGTAACCGACGGCAAGGCGCACATCGGCGTGCTGCAGGCTAATGACAACTACGCAGCGGCTATGGCCGTGGTTGGTCCAACCAAGGAGTGGACAACTTTAAACACCGAGAAGTCTGCCTGGAAGAATCCCTCCATCGAGATCGATGAGGATTACTGGGGAACCTACCACATCGAGAAGAACATGACCCTTGAGGTGCCATACCATCTGATTCAGAAGAAGGATGATTGGCTGCCCTGCTGCTTCGGTGGCTTCGATGACATGAACACCCTCGACAAGAAGGTCTTCAAGTCCGCAACCGGTATCTTTGACTGCACATGCTTCAAGGTACCAACACAGGCCCAGTTCCCGAGAGTCTACTAAGAGAGGGTTTTTCCCCTTTCTTTCTTCTTTTTTTGCTAACCTTGCTTAACCTATGTTCATATTCTGCTCTTTATAGTCCATTGAGAAAAATACTTTAAGGGCTGGCGAAAACACCATCTGCATGCAATTTGCGACCTGGAAGCCAGTATACCTGCAGATTCTGGATGACTTCGGCTTTTCGCCTCACGGAGATGTTGAGGCTGCACAGCTGCTTGCTGATCTGTTGCACGAGAGATCCCTGCCACTTTCTGCTGCCAGGGATGCTGTCGCCGGGCGGAGGGCAGTGGTATGCGGCAATGCGTCTACACTTGAAGAAGAGCTTGAGCAGATGAAAGACCAGCAGGAATTGCATGGTGGCAATGCTGTCATCCTGGCGGCTGACGGGGCCACAGCAGTATTGCTGCGACGCGACATCGTTCCTGACATTGTTGTCACTGACCTTGACGGGCCTTTTCCAGCGATCCTTGAAGCCAATCGCAGGGGATCGATCATCGTGGTGCATGCTCACGGAGACAATCTGGATGCCATCACCTGCTACGTGCCGAAGCTGGAGAGGGTCATGGGCACTGTGCAATGCCTTCCTCCAGCAGGCCTTCACAACTTCGGAGGATTCACAGACGGCGACAGATGCGTCTTTCTGGCAAAAGAGCTGGGTGCTGCCGGGATAGTGCTCAAGGGGTTTTACTTCGAAGATGAAAGCGTCACTCCCAGAAAGAGAAAGAAGCTTGCCTGGGCAAAGAGGCTGATAGATCTGGCCCTCTCAAAATAACGCAAAATTCGCAAGGTCGCATGATCCTGCAATCTGCAATCAGAAATCTGCAATCACGCCCACTTGCACCCCTGGTCTGCAGGCCAGTCAGTGCTTTTTGCCGATGATGTCAAGGACTGCAGAGGTTGCATTCAGGGCTACAGTCTTTTCATCCTGGCTTGCATCTACCGGCACGAATCGCTGCGGCTCCATGTGAGCCATGTGCCTGAAATTCTCATCAACAGACCGCAAAAACTCCAGCCGCTCAAACTTCTCCTTTCCGGGTCGCGATTGCATCCGCATCAATGCCGCATCAGGCTCAAGCAAAAAAAGCAATGTCCTATCTGGTGGTGTGTTCCAGGGCCTGAAGATGTCCTGAATCCAGGAGACAGGCTCAGGCACAATTCCCCTGAGAGTCACTCCCTGGTAGGCTGCTGTGGAGTCTGCGTATCTGTCTGACAGGATTATTGCTCCCTCTTTCAGGGAAGGGATGATGGTTTTTGTCAGGTGGTCGGCATGGTCAGCCATAAAGAGAAACAGCTCCTGCATGCGCTCGGAAGAGAGCGTTTCTTCGCTCCCGCCTCCCGGTGCCGCAAGCTCAGCCCTCAAGATCCGGCCCACTGCCCCGGAGGTGGGTTCAGCAGTGAGCACGATCTTTCTCTCAGGAAAGCGCTCTTGCAGAATGGAGGCGACATGTCTGATTGCTGTGCTCTTTCCTGAGCCATCGATGCCTTCAAAGGTGATGAGCAGGCCCAACATGTCTTTTTAGTTAGGGAATTGGTTGAGATTAAATTATCGCTGCAGGCTCGTTCTTGATTTGCATGTGAACGTTGATGAATGAATCGTGGTATGAGGATATCGGGGTGCAGGTATCGGTATGAACAAATCGGTATGAGGATATTGACATAAGGGTAATGATCATAAAAATAGTTGATAGATATTGTCGCCCGATACTAACTCTGGCACGTCATCCGATGGGTATCCGCAGTCAGTCCAGTAACCCTCGCAGCGGGCGTCTGTACCGCATTTGGGTTGTCTCATGGTCACAGGTAGACATGTAGTCAATATCCTACCATAAGGACCTAACAACGCGGCCTGTAGT
>DAONDW010000219.1:0-3124 GCA_035402785.1 Methanothrix sp.
CTCGCGCGCGCAGGTGCGGGGGAGTGCCCCGGGCAGCCATCACGGCCAGGAAGCCCCAGGCCCGCGGGCGGAAGATGGTTGGCATGCGGAAGGACTGACTGGGATCAGGCTGTAGCGAGCTTGATCAGCCGGGCGTCCCTGACATCGGCACCCATTCTATTGGATCAATGACTTCTATTAAATCCATCCTTTTGAAAACCCGATCGTTGGAGTTCCGCCTGTGCCAGGCTCAATTTGCATTAGGTCTTAAAACTGCAATATGAATCGCATCAACCAAAACATTTTTCTTCCAATATGTAGATCAGCACAATAGATTCACATTTTGATAGCAGATATGAAGGTGCTTGCCATGATCAGCGAATCACATGAATTTGAGGAAGCAGTAACAAAATTAAGAAAATTAACAAGCTTATTGTCCACAGATAGTGACATTAAAAAAATTGTGGATGCAAAGGAGGAGGTCTTATGCAGGTTTCAGCCGATATTCAGGCCAGAACATATTCCTGAGCTAACAGAACAGGACTTTAGTCCTTTGCTCTATTTTGAGTTTAATCATCATTGGTCCGGGTTGCATCGTCATCTTCCAAAAATCCGCGCCAATATGCCAAAACTGCGCAAAACGCTGGAAGAATTATTGGATGAGTCCAAACCAATAGATAAACGATTCAATAAAGCTATAGATGCAGTCCCTGGCATGGGAAAAGCCA
Organism: Methanothrix sp.; assembly: GCA_035402785.1. Classification (GTDB taxonomy): domain Archaea; phylum Halobacteriota; class Methanosarcinia; order Methanotrichales; family Methanotrichaceae; genus Methanothrix. The sequence goes on from DAONDW010000219.1 coordinate 708, forward strand.
TTGTGACTGCTATTTTGCAGATCGTCTTCCCTGATAAATATGGTGTATGGAATAATACCTCTGAAGGCGGATTGCGAATCCTAAATATCTGGCCAAAATTCGAACATGGCGAATCCAGTGGCAGCAAATATATCAAGATCAATGATGTTCTCAAGGAACTGAGCAAAGAGCTAAAAATTGACCTATGGACTCTTGATTCCCTGTGGTGGGCAGTTAAATCCGATACAGACAACGATCCTCCCGTTGTTGCTCCCTATGATAATCGGTATTATTCATCCCCAGGGTTTAGATTGGAACGTCAATTGCATGAATTTATAGCTGATAATTGGGAGAGAATATCGCTCAGCAAAGAATGGCTGATCTATTCAGAAGACGATGATGACGATGCAGGTGTCGAATATCCCTGTGATGCGGGATTCATTGATATTCTTGCCAGGCACAGGAATGGAAAGGACTGGCTCGTCATAGAACTTAAACGTAATCAGGCAAATGATGATACAATTGGCCAAATATTGCGCTATATGGGATGGGTAAAGGCAGCAAAGGCCGAATCAGATCAAAATGTGCAGGGGCTGATAATTGCGAGGGACGCTAACCAAAAGCTGATATATGCATTGAATGCCGCTAAGGATGTTGCACTTCAGTTGTATGAGATCGAGTTCAGGCTCTGCCAGGCACCTGAATCAGTGGCGCGGCCTTAGGCATCGATCGAAGGCGGATTACGCAGGCCCAGCCTTACACAAATAATGAACTTCATCGATCGAAGATTTGAATTCCGACCTGAATAGACTGAGGCCTCAATCTGCAGGCAGTCCGTTGCGGATATGAGCCTCTGGAAAACCCTTAAATACTGGGCCAGAAACGATCTACATATTCCGCACAGGGCTATCCATGCTCTGGGCGCATGAACCGGCAGGTTCGAACGCGCGCATTCGTGCGTGAGTCGGCCCAATCGGGGCTATGCGGAGGATATAAATGGCATTTGAAAAGACGAATCCAAGGATAGTCCGTCTTATCGGCGACCTTAAGGCGGCCTCTCGCGAAAGCGGTGCATCCCTCTGGCGTGATGTTGCCCGGAGGCTGGAGAAGCCCAACAGGAATTACGCTGCTATCAATCTCAGCAAGATCAACAGGCACACTCAGTCCAATGACATTGTGCTTGTGGCCGGAAAGGTGCTGGCAAGCGGAGACCTCGAGCACAGCGTCACTGTCGCAGCTCTCAATTTTAGCAGCCAGGCCAGGTCCAAAATCCAGGCCGCTGGCGGCAAATGTCTGATGATTGAACGACTGGTGGTTGAGCACCCCAAGGGATCGGGCATTAAGATTTTGAGGTGAAGCAATGATAGTAGTAGATGCAACTGGTTTAGTCATGGGGCGCCTGGCAAGCGTTACAGCCAAGAGCCTTTTGGCTGGCGAAGAGGTCAATATCGTTAATGCCGAGAAGGCACTCATCACCGGCGGAAAGAATTCCATTTTCGCAGATTATGGCCACACAAGGGAGCGAGGCCACAAGGAAAGAGGGCCCTACTTCCCTCGCCGCCCTGAAATGATTTTAAAAAGGACAGTGCGCGGCATGCTTCCCTACAAGATGAGACGCGGAAGAGATGCCTTTTCGAGGCTGCGGATCTATGTGGGCATACCAAGGGAATTGAAGGGAATGCCTCTTGAGCAGCCTGCTGCGGCAAAGATGAGATCCGAGAGCAACAACCGATATATCGAGCTTGGAACCTTAAGCCGGAGACTCGGCGCAAACTTCTGAAGGATTTCCTATGAAGATAATTAATACCTCGGGCAAGAAGAAGACGGCAACTGCGAGGGCCACGCTGAAGGAAGGAAAGGGCGTCGTGCGCATCAACAAGGTGCCCCTGGATATCTATGAGCCACGCCTTGCCAGACTCAAGATTCAAGAACCTGTTCAGATCGCTGGAGATCTGATAAAATCAATGAACATAGATGTCGTGGTTGCAGGTGGCGGAACTATGGGCCAGACTGATGCAGTCCGCACAGCCATCGCCAAGGGCATCGTGGAATGGACCGGAGACACCGGCCTCAAAGAGGCATTCTCCGAATATGACCGAAATCTCCTCGTCAGCGATCACCGCCAGAAGGAGAAGAAAAAGTTCGGTGGACTTGGTGCAAGGTCTAAGTACCAGAAGTCCTACAGGTGAAACTGCTTGATACCAGTCAGGTGCTTTTCCTGTGGCAAAGTGATATCCCATGTCTGGGAGGAATACCGGGAGCGCATAAAGACTGAGCCTCCCGGCAAAGTCCTGGATGACCTGGGAATAGAAAAATACTGCTGCAGGCGCATGCTGCTTGCTCATGTTGAGATAGTGGATACGCTGAGGCGGTACCAGTAGACGGGGGTTGTAGGGTAGCCTGGTCCATCCTACAGCGTTCGGGACGCTGTGACCTGA
>DAONDW010000220.1:0-3116 GCA_035402785.1 Methanothrix sp.
ATACTGGCACGCGCCTGCCTCAGTCTATCGATATCGTATATTCAGCGTGATGCGAATTTTCCCGAAGCCAATTATCTTATCGAGAGAGCTGCAAGAACAATAGCAAATCTGGATGATAGAGAACAGAAGAACAGAGAGCGAAAGATCAGGCTGGATGCCATGTGCGATGATTGCATGGGTTGTCTCATTTACAGGCAATTGAAGCTTGGTTATTATGAAAAGAACCGCATAATAGAATGCATAAATTATCTGGAAGATGCAGTGAATAAGGATGCGAGACCTGAATACTATCTTCATCTGGCGCAGGCTTTGGAGTATAAGCTCGATGCGAATGAAAGGACTTCAGAGAAAGCTGATTCTGTAGAAGCCAGTTCCAATTTAATTTTGACGCGTGCTCTGGCATGCTGCGATCACGTCACTGAATTGGATTTACAAAAAAATTACTCAGAACAGGCAAAAGAGCTGCGGAAAAGCCTGGAAAAATTAGGGAAAAAATCAACTAAAAAATAAAAATATTATGCAATATAAGATACACTAGACCTATCGAAGCCGTCCACCAGCTCCAGTCCCACGTCATCGGCCTTCCACTGCACGTCCGGGTAGGCAAGATGCTTGATGAACTCTCCAGAGTTGGCAGCCATCTGGGTTGCCAGATGTTCTTCACCCAGGGCCTCTTTGCTGATTGCCAGTACCTTTGACCTCACATCTGCCTCATCAAGGAAGCCAAGTGAATGAATGTATTCGTGCAGGAGAACATGAAAGACATAGGGCCTGTATAGCTCTGGACGGGTCTCCATGATCCTCTGCAGTGGAATCTTGTTGAGGACGATGATATTTGAGCCTGTAGTGAAAAAGCCACCCATGAAGCCCTGGGGATTATTTCCCAGATTGGCCATTCCAAGCATCAGCCCTCCCCGGCTCTTGCCCATTCTCTTCAGAACAAGCGATTTTACCAGTTCGAAGATATCCGGCAGCGACTTAGCTTCTTCCAGCCTAATTCCATAGTTTGCGCTCATTTGAATCCTCATTTTCAGATCAACGTAATCATGTCTAAGTATATAATACTAACTAAAAGTTACTGATATTGGGCATAGCATTACCATTTGTTATTTGGCATCGTCGGGGTGCTGGGCCAGAGAATCCATGCATTTTCAAAGGCTGGATAGGTCGTGGGTCGTGCCAGGGCCGGCCCTGGCCCAGATTGTTTCCACTCAGTGGCATTGCCATATATAACTTCAGATCGATTACCTTTTGTCTGGTTTACAGCCTGCTGTTGGATAGACTCAAGAAGCACGCACGAAACCACAAGAGCAACTGGCATTGGAACTCATGCCATCGGTTGAAATGCAGCAGATGCCTGCGAAATTATCTCGTGAAAGAGGTCAACTTGAAGGGACGACTTCCAGCTTTGCCCTTCGCAATCCCATAAGTTAAATGCAGATAAATGAATCGATGAAACCAAAGGAACTGCAATGTCTCTCATTCATGTTACCCGTCAGTCAGACATACCCCTGGTGGGCTGTCTCTATTTCGGTGTGGTGGATCGCGGAAGCTCGCTTTTGCAGATCAGGCCAAGCTGCGGCTGCAATCTGTCATGTCCATTTTGTTCAGTTGATGCCGGGCCGCATTCCCGCTCCAGAGTCACAGACTATCAGGTCGAGCTGGATTACTTGATGGAGGCGATTGAGGAGATCGCGCAGTTCAAGGGGCCGGGGGTGGAGTGCCACATCGACTCGCCTGGCGAGCCCATGCTCTATCCAGATATCGTTTCTTTGGTGCAGCAGATCAGGCAGATCAAAGAGGTTGAGGTGGTCTCAATGCAGAGCAATGGCACTCTGCTCGATTGTGAACGTATACGTGCCCTGGAGGAGGCGGGCCTGGACAGAATCAATCTCTCAATTCATTCCTTGCATCCTGAAAAAGCGGCCTATCTGGCTGGCGTGCCAGGGTTTGACATCGAAAAGATCAGGCAGGCAGCAAAGGACATTGCCAAAAGCAATATCGACCTGCTCATAGCTCCGGTTTTGATCCCTGGCATCAACGATGAGGATATGCCTGAGCTGATAGGCTTCGCCCAGGAGGTTGGAGCCGGAAAGAGGTGGCCTCCTCTTGGAATCCAGAAGTTCGAGCACTACAGGCTAGGCAGAAGTCCCGGCAAGGTCAAAGCTCAGAACTGGTGGCAGTTTTACAATCGCAGCATCGCTGCATGGGAGAAGCAGTTTGATATGCCTCTGAGGCTCAAACCTCAGGATTTTTCAATTGTCAAAAGGCCCATGATCCCGACGGTTTTCGAGAGGAAGGAGAAGACCTGGGTCGAGATCAAAGCACCTGGTTGGGTGAAGGGCGAGATGCTGGGCGTAGCCAGAAACAGAGTCGTATCTGTGATGAGCTGTCCTATTGTCCAGGGGAGCTTGAGGGTTCAGGTTGTAAGCAACAAGCACAACATCTACGTGGCCGTGCCCTGTTAGCGATAGATATTTGAGATCTGGACTTACTCCATGATGACGCGAATTCAGAGATACTTTGAGTGATCATATGCATGCTCAATAGCATACTCAATATGATGATTGTATATGTTTTAAACACTATTTGGGATTCAATCGTGCACTATTTATACTCTATGTGAATCCATTATCAATAATGCCATTTCCCGCATGATTGACTGCTCTGAATTCATTTAAAAAACGAGAAAAGGACAGATTATGATGTCTCAGCAACATCCCGATATTGGAACGAAATACATTCGATTAAGTGAGCTGCCTGATGGTGGATCTCTGGCCACAACCGCCCACGCCAAATATCCTGGCCAGCATTGCTCCTTTCGAGCGGTTGCAGGAACCGTGCCTCTGATCAAAAATTCCTATGCATTGCTCCTTGGCCCAGCGATATGCCTTTACAATGCCAAGCTATCCATGAATATGAGGTCGCTCACATCGGACCCGCGCCCCAACAACCTTTTGTTTGTAAATTATTCTCAGGAAGACATCATTTTCGGCTTCAGGGAGAAGGTGAGAGAAGCAATTCTTCAGGCAGATCGAGAGTATCATCCAGAAGTCCTGTTTCTCATCACCTCCTGTCTGCAGGAGATCGTGGGCGAGGACTTTGATGCCTGCATA
>DAONDW010000221.1:0-3112 GCA_035402785.1 Methanothrix sp.
GGATGGACAGGTGCTTGTCCACGCAGCGGTCCATGATCTCCCAGATGTAGTCCTTTGTCTCGTAATTGAAAAAGTCCAGGAGCTTCCTGCAGGTGTCTCCCTCTACCTTCTGACAGATGTACCAGTCGCTGCCATCGACCATGACATGCACCTCATGGGCGCAGCCGAGCAGATTGTGGAAGTCTCCAAGGGTGTCCTGGTATGCACCGAGCAGAAAGATGCCGAGATAGTAGTCCTCATTCTCATGGAGCGGATGCATGTCCAGGTATTCAATTCCCTCGCTGTCCCCTGCGTATTTCTTGATCTCTCCGTCAGAGTCGCATGTGATGTCCACAATCCTGCCGCGTTCAGAGGGCATCTCACCCAGGCGATGCAGCGGGATCGTGGGAAATATCTGTTCCACGCCCCACATGTCAGGCACAGACTGAAATAATGAGAAGTTTCCGATGTATTTCTGGCTGACCAGCTTCTTCAGCTCCTGGAATTCATCCGACTCGTCCTCTGCCTGCTTGGCCAACAATGCAGCCTTTTTGCAGACCATCCAGAAGAGAGTCTCGCCCTTGGCCCTCTCTTCAAGGCCGATGTTCCCCAGGTTGAATGAATCGTAAAGCTCATCCCTGTACTGCAGTGCATCATGATAATGCTCCTTGTAGTTGTCCAGGTTGATCTCTTTGAATGCGCTGCACAGATCGTCGATCTGAATCGGGTCCTCCTCTTTGGGGGAGCGTTGGAATGAGCCTTTCGCGTTCTTTCTGCCTATGGTTTTAAAGATCAGCATGCTGTGGTAGGCGGCAATTGCTCTGCCGCTTTCCGAGACAATGGTCGGGCAAGCAACGTCCTCGTCATCGCAGATCTTTTGAATGGTGTAGACCACGTCGTTGGCATACTCACGCAAGGTGTAGTTGGCGCTGGATGGTGTCGCTGTATTGGAGCCGTTGTAGTCCACAGAGAGGCCGCCGCCAACGTTCAGATACTCGATATTTGCTATCTTGCGGGCCTTGGCATAGATCCTCGCAGCCTCGTTCATTGCATTTTTGATTGTGCGGATATCTGTGATCTGCGAGCCGATGTGGAAGTGAATCATCTTCAGGCCATCGAGCAGTCCCTTCTGCCGTAAAATGTTCATCATCTCAAGGGCCTCGCTCGTGGACAGGCCGAATTTTGCAGACTCGCCGCCAGATTCCACCCAGCGCCCGGAGCCGCGGGCAAAGAGCTTGACCCTCATGCCCACTCTGGGTGTTATCCCCATCAGCTCGGCATACTTCAGGATGTCAAAGATCTCCTCAAAAAGGTCTACAACTATCACTATATTATTTACATTATGGATGCTCAGGGCCAGACGCAGATAATCCTCATCCTTGTAGCCGTTGCAGATGAGCAGGGCCTCTTTTGGAAGGCCCAGGGAGAGAGCGGCTAGAAGCTCCGCTTTTGTGCCGACCTCCAGGCCTATCTGATAGCGGGCCCCGTATTTGATGATATACTCGATGACCTCTTTTCTCTGGTTGACCTTCATGGGAAAGATGGGGTGATAGGTTCCTTTGTATGAGAATTCTGCAATGGACCCAAGAAAAGCTCCTGTGATCTCATTGATCCTGTCCTCCAGAATTTGGGGAAAACGGAGGAGCACAGGAAACTCCAGGTCTTTGGATTTTTCAATCTCTTCTATGAGTTCCATGACGTCCACAGACGCCGTGCGGTTTTTATTGGGAAGTATAATAATATTGCCCTTATCGTTAATCGAAAAATAGCCGTTGCCCCAATTCTCAATTCCATAGAGCTCCAAAGAGTCTTCAGCATTCCACATGTAACTCAACCTTCCCCATGAGCGCCGCTTCTGCCCAGCATTCTCTTATGACTATCCATCACTCCCCCAGTGAATCGCAGATAACTGCATCGAACTTGGCTAAAGAGAGCTTTTTGGTATATAAAGATTGATGCCTGTCCAAAGAATCTCGATTGCTGCCATCTTTCCTGTTTATGGTTCAATTGGATTATATATGGATAATCTTAAAACGTATCCGGACAGAACAATGGTCAGGAAATATTGAGGGATGAAATGGATCACGCTCATGGTCATGATTTTATCTGCAATGGTGAGAAGGTGAGGACGACAATACCCATGAAGCAGAGGGGTGTTGCCGACCTGGTAACGGATATGAGCAAGATGGGCTTTCAGGGCGGCCAGCTTGGCGCATCCCTGAATGTCTGGAAGCGCATGCTGGACGAGGATGCAACCATATTCCTGGGACTCGCTGGCGCCATGGTCCCGGCAGGCCTTGGCGAGTTCATCGCCTATCTTTTGAGAGAGAGAATGGTGGACTGCCTTGTGAGCACAGGAGCCAATCTCTTTCATGACCTGTGCGAGGGACTGGGCATAGTTCACTATCAAGGAAGCGCATGCGCTGATGATGCATATCTCAATGAATGCAAGATCGACAGGATCTACGATGTCTTCGTGTCCGAGATAGAGATTCATAAAGCTGACAACCACATCTCCAAAATGATAAAAAATCTGGACACAACACGCAGCTATACCTCACGCGAACTGATGTACATGGTGGGAAAGGATCTGCCGGACACCACAATTCTCGGAGCTGCGCATAAGGCCAAGGTGCCGATCTTCGTGCCAGCCATCGGGGACAGCTCCTGGGGAATCGGGATGGTCATGGCTTTGCGTGAAGGGCACAGCATCATGGTGGATGGAATCAAGGATGTGGATGAGATCACACAGATGGTTGAAAAGTCCGCCAAGACTGGCGTAATTTACATCGGCGGCGGTGTGCCCAAGAACTTCATTCAGCAGACTGAGGTCATAGCCGAGCTGGTTGGTGATTATTCCGGCGGCCATAGCTATGCCATTCAGTACACCACAGATGCACCACATTGGGGTGGGCTGTCAGGCTGCACCTTCGAGGAGGCGGTCTCCTGGGGCAAAGTCAAGAAGGAGGCAAAGAAGGTGCAGGTGTTCTCAGATGCCACAATCACAGTGCCGCTGGTGGTGCAGGCATTGCGCGAATCTGGGGTCCACAGAAAGAGCATACCGGCCTTTGACTGGAGGGCTGAGGGCCTCAAGTTGAGCTATGAGCCGCGATGATATTCAAACCATTTTTGG
>DAONDW010000222.1:0-3077 GCA_035402785.1 Methanothrix sp.
GCGATCTTCTCAGCCAGTAATCCTCGTGCGTTGGAGATCTCCCTGCCGGAATTCATAAAACAACAACAGGTGAAACTAGGATATAAATCTGACGAAATATTACGGCATTTAACGTAAGAAATGCATCAACGAGCCCATATTAATTGAAAAGAGCAAGTGCGTCGACCGGGATTCGAACCCGGGTTGTAGGCTTGCTTCGCAGATGCATGATCTGCCTGGAAGGCCCAAGTCATAACCACTAGACCATCGACGCCCGCCTCATAGGTAGAAGAGGATGAACTTAACTGTTTCGATCCAATCTTCTCAGAATATGACAGATGCCATTGCGATATCTATTTCCCGGACTGGCAGGATATACAAGCTGCTGTCGATTGGCCTGCATCCGCTAAATAGCAGTGCCTGGATGAGCTGGGCAGATTAGCGACACCATTTGCGCGGGATTCGCATGATTCGCCCAAATCGCAGCGAAAGATCTATAATATTGTAAACCATGTTGCGTGCAAAAAGTTGACAATACTGGAGATGAGATTCATGGATATGGCTGCGATCGTAATAATAGCATATTTGCTGGCGATGCTGGTCATAGGGATCCGGGGGCTGTCCATGAAGGGGCTCGATGATTTCCACCTGGCCAGCCGGAGCATGAATCTGGTTCTTCTTACAGGCACCTTCTGCGCCACCATAGTTGGGGCTTCGGCCACTATCGGCATGGCAGGCCTTGGCTTTAGCAAGGGAATGCCTGGGGCCTGGTGGATGCTCTCAGGCACTGCTGGCCTGCTGGTGCTGGCAGCCTTTTTTGCAGACAAGATAAGGGCCACGGGATGCTATACACTTCCTGAGCTTGTTGGCTCTTTTTATGGCGAGAGCGCGAGGGTGGTCTCCTCCTGCCTCATTTCCATCTCCTGGATTGCAGTCATCGCAGTGCAGATAATAGCATCAGGCAAGGTACTGGGTTCAGTATTCGGAGGAAACGAGGCCATGTTCATGATCGGATGCACTGCGGTCTTTGTTCTCTACACTGTTCACGGAGGACAGACCTCGGTAGTTCGGACAGACCTGATTCAGTTTTTGATAATAATTACTGGAATGCTGGTTCTGTTCTTACGGGCACTGGAATCAAGCGGGTCCGATCTGCTCCTCAGCCAGAGCTTTCCCACATCCCAGGAGATGGGCGGATGGGATGTGCTTTCCATGTTGCTGGTTGTCGGCTCAGCATATCTTGTAGGGCCAGACATGTATTCTCGCCTCTTCTCCGCGCACAGTCCCAAAGACGCAAAAATTGCTGCTGCGATTGCTGCAGTCATTCTCGTCCCTCTGGCCTTTGTCATCACCTCACTTGGGATTTTCTCAAGGTCGCTTTTTCCTGCAGCCTCTCCGGAGCGGGCGATTCCGGTGCTTTTGACAGGCCTGCTCTCTCCAGCAGGCGAGGGATTGGTGTCCGCTGCGCTCCTGGCTGCATTCATGTCCTCGGCGGACACGAGCCTGATGACTGCTACATCCATTGCAGCTCTTGACCTTTACAGAAAGGCGCGTCCCGGGTCCTCAGAAGAGAGGCTGATGGCTGTCTCAAGGCTTTCGGTCTTCATCATAGGGGCATTGGCATTGATGCTGGCAGTCTCCATGCCAAACATCATTAAAACGCTGCTCGTAGCATATACCGTATTTGCCAGCGGGCTTTTAATGCCTGTCATCGCCGGTTTTTATAAAGATCGGCTGCATCTGACGTCTTCCGGTGCTCTGGCCGCGCTTGTGGGTGGAGGCGCTACGGCCATCTTCCTCGGCCAGAGGTTTCCGCTGCTTGGCATGTTGGTGTCCGCAGCGTTCCTGTTCGGTGTAAGCTGGCTGGACAGGCATTATGCTGAGCTAAAAAGCCAAAGCGTAGCATGGATTAACAAAATTTTTTCCATATCTATTCGTGAAAAATAAACATCTTTAGGGCAAAATTATTTAACTTAATTCCCCCATCCTGTTTATCTATGAGATCGATTATTCCAGTATTTCTGGCCCTGTTGCTCGCCTGCTCCGGAGCACTTGGCCAATCCAACAGCACATCTTTTGATGACCATCTGACAGCAGCCCTGAGATCGCTTGTCGCGGATTCATCTGCGAATCTGACTTCGTACCGCTTTTTCATGGAGATGCAGCAGAAAATCGATCTGGTCAACCTCACCACCGATGATGTCCAGAGGATCTACACCCATTCCTTTGGCTTCGGCTCAGCCAACGTCACCGAAAGGGCATTGAAGATGTCTCTCACCTCCCTCACATATGATGAGGCTGATGCTGAGAATGCCAGCGTCATGGCAATTGAAGAGTATCTGCTAAACGATACGATTTACATGAAGCTTGATGGCAACTGGACTGCCCTGAAGATGCCATCTGTTTCGGAAGCATGGGCTTCACAGAGCACAATGGCCCAGCAGCTTGAAATGATCAACCAGTCCCGCCTCACTCTTATTGGCTCAGAGATGGTGGACGGCCAGGACTGCTACAAGGTCCGGGCGGATATGGATATGGGCGGCATCGCGGGACAGCTTTCGTCTGAGGCGACGTCTCTTGTGCCCATGCAGGGAATGAATTATTCCGAGCTGTTCTCAAATATGAGCATTGGTGTCTATTACTGGATCAGCAAAGACACACATCTCCTCAAGAAGACCGATATATTGGAGACGTTTGTCATGACGCCTGAGTCGTTTGGCGTGCCTGCCAATCAGTCCGAGACCCAGGAGATGAGAATTACTGCTGAGGTTTCCATGCTTTTCAAGGGATATAACGAAAATATAGCAATCAAGCTTCCTCCAGAGGCTGAAGCTGCCAGGTCATTTTCCTCGATTTTCATGGAGTCGACAGAATCCGACACAGCCGTCCTGAATGGCAATGTGACGGCTGTAGACGATGCGCAGTCAAACGAAACCGCAACAGAAAACAGGACGTAGGCTGACCTTTCAGCCTCGCCAAATTGTTTTCCTTTTTTATTGATGTCATAAATATAATTCTAATTGTGACCCCCATGTTCTGTTGAGTGCTGCGCAGATCAATGTCCGGGATAGCCTCCAGAGCTGCTCTCGATGGGTCCG
>DAONDW010000223.1:0-3061 GCA_035402785.1 Methanothrix sp.
GCACCGTCTTTCCGCAGCCGGTCTCGCCGATCAGGCCAACTCTCTCATTCTTTCCAATCTGCAGACTGACTTCGTCCACGGCTTTCACCAAGCCGTCCTGGGTGGGAAAATGGGCGCGGAGGCTGATTATATCGAGCATTACATCTATAGGAGCCATCAGTAAGTCACTGATAGTACATAATATTAAATATTACTATCATGCATAAATTATTGCATATTGTAAGATTTAGTTATATTCTTCTCTATCTTATTAAAAAATGCAAAATATAGAGCCGCAGTTAGTGCATAAAAAATGCCTGTGATCAAGAAGGGCATGCTGCTTCTTCCGCCCGCCATCATCAGCCCTCCTGCATATGTTCCGATCCCCACGAAGCTATAGCAGGCCATCCACATTACGCTGTTTATTATCGATCTCTGCTCAGGGCCAACTATTTCCAGTTTGAAGCTGTTCAGGATGGGGTTAGCCATGTTCATGAGCATATAGCGGGCTAGGTATCCAAACGCGGCGACCGGCAGAGTTGGGGCGAATGCGAAGACCAGAAGAAATGGAATGGATGATATCTGCACAGCTGATGCCATTTTGATCTTTCCGAGTTTTTCAGTGAGCATGGGCACCAGGAAATATCCGACCATCATGACCAATTGCGATAGAGAGAATATCAGGCCGATTTGGCTTGCGCTTGCATCCAACTGCTTCTCGAAGTACACATTGAAATAGGGTAGAGACGTTCCCCACCCGATTCCGAACAGGCAGTAAAATAGGACCATCCTGCGTACGGTATTCGAAAGAAATATGGATCTGTATGCCCGGATTTGCCTTTCCATTTCGCCATCTTCTCGAATGTGGGGCTCAGCGATGCGGGAAAGAGGCAGCAGCGAGGTTACTGTCGCTGCCAGTGATACATAGAGCGTCAATCTATATGCAATAGCGCCACCCGCTCTGAGCAGTGGCTCATCGGCAGCCAGATCCGTCAGAATGGACGGCAAAAAGCCTCCCACAACATTTCCGGCTAGAGTCGAAAATGTATAGATGATGTAGTAAGCTGAAAAGAGATGCATTCGTTCATATGCGGTGGAATTCTCGACGAGAAAGGTGGCTCCCGTAACCAGGCTCAGAGCGGATGCCATGCCATAGGCAATGCTGAACATGGCCAATAGCTCCTTTGATGTCGTATTGTATAGAATGAGGAGCGAAAAGGAGAGAAGCGAGGCGGAGAGCAATAGCGTATCTTTCCGGCCCAGGCGATCACATATGAAGGCGGCGGGTATGGCGAACACACCGATGGAAGCGGATGAGAGGGATAGTATCATCCCCAAAAAGTCCTCCTTAAATCCAAGTTTTAAAATATATAAATTGAAAATGACGCCATAGATTCCTACATTTAAGGTTGTCAAAAAAACGAAAAGCAAATACCTTCGCGCATTGGGGCTGAAGCTCTTCATTCTGGCTATAAAATCGCTCGAAGCTGAAAGCATGATTCTTTCCGTGTTCTCTTCTCTCTGCCATTCCTGCATCGGAGATGATAAAAGCATCGGATGGATATAATATCCACAGAAAAAATCGGATCATGGAATTATGATTTTATATGTAGTTCTATGTCTATACAATAATTTACAGCAGTAATAACTAATAATACGAAATCCTTATTACTATGTATGAATTCACTTTGTTATTGGTGAATGGATATGATATCAATAAAAAAGTTGTGCGCCGTAGCTACAATATTCTTAATACTACTATCCCTAACGCCACCAGTTCTTGCTGAATCGAATTCCGGTTCATCCGGTAAGACTCTGAAGGCGGATTTGATCTTCGGACCGGATGAGAATTTAGATCCGGCATACAAGTACACCGGCTGGTATATGCATGAGGGAGGAATATATGAGACTCTTTTTTCGCTCGACGAAAATATGAATCTCGTGCCGACTCTTGCCACGGGATTTGATCAAGTCAGCGATACCGAATACCGGATTCATCTGAGGCCGGATGTCAAATTCCATGACGGCTCTCCCCTCAATGCCGATGCCGTGGTTTTCTCTCTGGAAAGGGTGATGGATTCATCCAACTCCAGACATGGTGAGTTCAATTTCATTGAATCGGTTAAAGCTGATGATGATAATACGATAACCATCAAAACTAAAAAGCCGCATTCTCCGACCATCGCCTCTCTGATAGACCCTCTGGTCAGCATAGTCAAGCCGGATGTGGACCTGAACTCAACACCGGTGGGCACCGGCCCATTCAAATTCGATTCCTTTGAGAAGGACGTCAAGCTGACTGTGGTGAGAAACGATGACTATTGGGGAGACAAACCGAAGCTCGATGGAGCCGTTCTCTACTTTGTCAGCGATCCGATGACAAGGGCTATGCAGCTGGAAGGCGGGGATGTGGACATAGCCCTGGGCATTCCCCAGACCGAGGTGGAAAACCTGAAGAGCCAATCGGATCTGGAGGTGCTCAGCGAGGTGACGCTGCGAGAGAATTTAATTTACATTAATACGAAGAAGGCACCCTTTGATAACCTCCTGGTTCGTCAGGCCCTGAACCATGCTATCGATCGCCAGGAGATAGTGGATACCGCTCTGGAAGGTGTAGGCGGAATTGTTGCAATCGGACCATTATCATCCGGCGACAAATGGTCAGCCAATGATGAACTTATGCCTTACGAATTCGATGCTTCAAAGGCAAAGGAGCTACTAAAACAGGCAGGCATAACCGATGCCGATGGCGACGGCTGGCTCGATTTCCAGGGAAAGCCCCTTGAGATCGTTATAAAGACCTACTCCTCCCGAGCTGAGAACAAGCCCTCTGCAGAGGTAGTAGCTGCCCAGCTGGAGAAGATCGGAATCAAATCCCATGTCGAAGTTGTGGAGTCGGGGGCATTTAGCAGCGACCTGTCCAAAGGCGACTACGATCTGGGGCTCGGATCCTTCAACACGGGAACTACCGGAGACCCGGACTACACCCTCTCCAAGCACTTTGAGTCCACCGGATCCGAAGCAAAAAAGACCGGCTATTCCAATGCGGATGTAGACAAATGGCTGCAAGAAGCCAGGGCCA
>DAONDW010000224.1:0-2999 GCA_035402785.1 Methanothrix sp.
GTCATACTCCTTTGGGAAGACTGTTGCGTTAATCAAAGCAGCAGAGGACATTGGTTTGATCGAGAGCATCGATAGACATATTGGGAGCAAGAAGATAGATGCACAGCCTCCAGCACAGCATCTCCTCACGATCATTATTGGCCGGTCGGAACATATTCATGGTCGGAAGGCTCTGGAGTACTATTCTAATTTTTTAATTATGAAAAGATTTTTATCTCATAGTTTCCCTGAGCAAGGCCCGGAGGGATCTGAATAAAAGAAAGGGTCTTTTTAGCAATGGCTTTGATGCTGTCATTCCTGGCAGCAGTCGCATGGGCATCTGAAGAAGCAGGTCATATCACTGGAGAAGAGGCATTGGAAAAGCTCATGGAGGGCAATGCCAACTTTTCTGCAGGCAATGCCAGCCATCCCGACCAATCAGCAGAACGCCGTGATGAGCTGGTCGCAGGACAGCACCCATTTGCAGTCGTTGTGGGATGCTCCGATTCCAGGATTCCACCAGAGGTGATCTTCGATCAGGGGCTGGGAGACATATTTGTGATCAGGACAGCAGGTCAGGTCATGGACAATGTCACCATAGCCAGCATCGAATATGCTGTGGAGCATCTGGGAGTGCCTCTCGTTGTGGTCCTCGGCCACGATAGCTGCGGAGCAGTAACCGCGGTCGTCAAGGGTGGAGAAATCGTGGGCCATCTGGACTCTCTTGTGGACTACATAACGCCCGCAGTCGATGAGGCCAGGGATATGGGCAATGAGAGCGATCTGCTCAACAATTCCATAGATAATAACGTCTTCAACATAGTGGATGAGCTGAAGACCTCCGAGCCGGTTCTATCCGAAAAAGTGGAATCCGGCGAGCTTATGATCGTAGGTGCGCGCTATCACCTCGATTCCGGAATGGTTGAGATCCTCGAGTGAGTCTGTCGCCCAAAAAATCCGAAAAAGCATAATCGGAGACATATTCTTTTTTTATCTGAAATATAGGCTCAAAAGCCAGGCCAAAAACCAGGCTCGCACAAAAAACACAAGAGCCAGAACCAGACTCACAAGCCAAGCTGCTTTTTGATCCAGTCCCAGATGTCTCTTGCCAGCCGGTCCAGCGCTTTTTCTGCAGACTGCTGAACCTCGGGAATGATTTCCTCGGTTATGTTTCTCTTCAAGTCCTCTCCCAGACTGCTCTCTTCACCATCAGAGTCCCCGGAGGACGGGAGGCTCTTTACGCTACGCCAGTTACCAGGGTCGAACTCGTTGTTGGTGAAATTGTCCAGCCGGGCGTGTCCGCTGTCAACGAGCAGGCGGTTGAAGTTGGGAGTTGAGATGGGCTGGCCATAGACTCCTGCTAGATATGCCAGGCAGATCAGACGGCCATAGGAATCCCGGCCATTGGAGGAATGGTCATCTATGTCCAGGTAGACCCTTTTATTCATGAGAACTGCATAGGTGAAGTCCCTGGCAGCAATGCCCTCATCGCTATCCATTTCAGGAGAGTCTATATCAGCCAGGCGAATCCTTTCTACAGCATAGCTGACCTTTGGACTGGCCTTCTCGATTGTCACATCAAATGTGTCGCCGTCAACCACTTTTGTGACGGTTCCATAGGCCTCATCAAGCGTGGCAGCCGCAATTGCAGAAAGCATAATCGGCAACGTGAATATAAAAAGAGACATCAATAGCATTGATGCCGTCTCTCTCCTGCAAGCCTCAGCGATTGCCATGTCCTTGAACCCCCCTTTGCACCGATTTCTGATGTTTTCTGCCTGTGCTGCCCGGTGCTGTGTCACCTGTGCTACCCGTGGTATTATCAATCTGTGATTGGAAATGTCTTCCAACCTATTCTATTTATTTTTATCTTATCAGCAAATCAACATCATTGCTGATCCACCATTATCTTGAGGCTCATGGATCTGTTTATTGTGCCATTGATTGCCGTTAGCCAGTATTGCGTGGTCTTTTGGGGCCGCACCTCTGATGTGCCCTGAAGTGCCACCGCTCCCACTCCCGGATTTATCTCCACGTGATCTGCGCCGATCACATTCCAGCTCAGGTTGGAGGCTGCACCCGGGGCCACCACCACGGGATCGGCGCGGAAGGACTCAATGACAGGATATGGGTTGCCGTAGAAGTTGAGCGCCAGCAGGCCACCGCCAAGAAATGCAGCTAAAAGCAGGATCCAGATCGCGATTCCAAAAGGCGTTTTCCAGAAGGATTTTTGCATATCCCAGTAGTTCTTAGATTCGGCCATCCTTTTAGAAATACGATGTGCAGGTAAATATAGTCTGCCATACAGTCATATAGTCTTCCGTTAGCAGATCCCGGTCCATGAATTCGGCATGTGCTTTCAGAGGCTACAGAGGTCATCTGGCCTTTGTCGAAAGAATCCCCATCGTCCTTTCTGTGCCCAGTCTATCTCAATCGATGGTCGATATCTATTTCTCCACCTCTTTTACGTAATCGTTCCACCTCTTGATCTCCTCTACTTTCTTCCTGATCACCTCGCCCCTCTCAAAGTCATGAGGCTTCTTTTCGTTTAAAATATCTTTCAAATCTAATAAAGACCTGATAATCGATTCCGTCTCGTCATAGAGCTGTCTGGCCTGCTTGCAGGTGAGCTTCGACTCTTTCAGCGTCTCCTCATCCTGAAGCTCTTTCGTTTTCAGGACATCGATCAGCGCTTTGATCTCGACCTCTTCCCTTTCGGTAAGCTCTTTTTCGTTGACGAGCCTCCATATCAGGTTGCGCAGGTCTATTATGCCTCTGTCTGAATGAAGATCTGGAGGGATGTCATCCTTCAAATCAAGCCTTTCCATCTCCTTCTTCAGGAGCACTGTATCAATATGAAATTCATCTGGCGGCTGCACACCCACCCACGACAGAATATCATGAAGGCTTGCGACCAGATGCTCTCTCTCATTGTCACTCAAGTAGCAGCCGATGTCATCCATCGGGCCGATCATTTCCCTGCTCTCTTTTGCCATAAGAATGCCCCAATGAACTCATAA
>DAONDW010000225.1:0-2996 GCA_035402785.1 Methanothrix sp.
GACCCCCGGGTTAGAAGCCCGGTGCTATATCCTGGCTAAGCCACGGGCCCGCAATTGATTTTAGCCGCCCTTTGGCGGCATCTGACCCAACGATGTCTTGAGCTGCTCTTGAAGCTGAGTGAACCTGCCCTGAATGCGCTCTTCCTGCTTGGACATGGTCTTCAGCCGGATATCCATCATATCCTTCCTCTCCTTCAGCTCCTCTACCAGCTTCGGCTTTTCAGCCTTAAAGAGAAGATCCCCGACGCTCTTGTATATAACTGCGTCGTCTGCGCTCTTCTCAAGCTCTTTGAGCGCTGCATCAGTCTCCCTGATCAGGCCCTCTATCTGACCTTTCTGGGTCATCACGGCCTGCGCCTGCTGCTGAAGCTGCTGGAGCTGAGCCAACTGATTCTGTATCTGTGGAGGCAATTCGCCACTCATAAACTCACCATCTCAAATGCGATCTTAACCAACCGTATCCATGTATTTAAGGCTGCCCGGAGGGAGACTGCGTCATCGCCTCTGACCCTCAGTCGAATGGATCCATCCTGCAGCTCCAGGCTCACGCTGGACCTGTGCAGGTCGTCGTCCATTTCCGGGCATAGAGCCTGATAGACCAGGGCAGCATGCGGACTCTCAAATGTGAATTCTGCACAGCCCCTCATGTCGTCATCAGCCTGAACCTGGATATGCCTTCATCCATGAAATCGATTATGCCGGGCGCCGCATGTATGATGCGCCCGCACCGGATGTCTGTGCTGCACGCCAGCTCCAGCTCGAAGAACCTGGCAACGGGCTGTGCAAACTCGCCCTCGCCAGCAACCTTTGGAGCCTGCCTGCATAGCCTTCTTCCCACTGGCTCCCCTGAGAGCGAAAAGCTCAATTGCTCTTCCGATTCACCGAGCCTCTTGACCAGCCTGGCTGGGTTGCCGTGATCCTCTCCGACAATCAGCCAAAGCTCGCCCTCATCCAGCCCCTGTTTTCCTCGATTGAAATACTGCACCGAGAGAAAAGAAGCCAGGGCCTTCGCAAAACGCCTTGCTCTGGCCGACGGGTCTCGCGAGGTTGTGACGATCATCTAAACGATCATCAGATGGCTTTCATCTTCTTAACCGTGGTGGGCCGCTCCTTCATCAGGATGCGGTGCCCGCAATAAGGACAGCGTATGCCGCTGTACTCATAATCGACCTCCACGGTCTTCTTGCATCTGGTGCACTTATAGGCCATCTTCTAATCCGCCTCAAGAGTCTTCTTGAGAGACCGCAGCACTGAGCGGCCCAAAGACGTCTCGGGCAGGAACGAGCCACCGGCAAAGGTGTAGCCGCATTTGCTGCAGCTCCAGATGGCCGTGCTGGTCCTGGTAACTCTGTTCCTTCCACACTGGGGGCAATCGTAAGATGCCTTGCTCTTTTCCTCCGAATCGGCCACGAGCTTTCGCGATTTGCGGCCATATCTCGGACCAAACCGGGCTGCTGATCTGCTCTTCCTTCCTTTTGTTGTCTGATTTGCCATGATTACAACTTCCGTTTATGCTTCATCTATGCTTTGTCTATGCTTCCAGAAACTTTTCCCGGATTTCCTTCGCCTTCTCACATGCTATATCAATTATGCGGTAGATCTGCTCAGGCTTGAGCATTCCTGTGCCGCTTTTCTGCGCGCCGCAGACGCAGCCGTCCGCAGTCGTGATCATTGTGAGCTTGGTGTTGGCTATTGCCTCTTCGTCCACGCCTGGATCAAACATCAACACATCATCGAACTCAATGGCTGTGGTGGCTATTGGAATATCCCTGATCGGCAGGATATAGTCCTCTCCAAGGCCAAATTTGCTGGCTGGCACCTTTGTTGACAGGAGCGCAGCTATGGCCCCAAGCGACGCAGCATCCAGGATGTTTCCACAATCATCCAGGATATGAACATCGATGAATATGATCCAAACCTGCTTGCCTGGCACAATGCAAAGCGCCTCCAGGTCCACAGCCTTGGATTCGCGAACGCCTCGGTCAACAACGCGCGCCAGTTCAATTCCCACTTCATTTGGCGGGCCCGGCTCAAATGATGGCGAGGCCAGAGGAACTAGCTCTGCATTTGTTATGATAACTCCGCGAGCGGGAGAATCAGGAAAAGGCTCTCCTGGCTGCATCTTCACACCCACAAGCACCTGGCTTGAGCCCAGTTTCACCAGAGCGCTGCCCTCCGCCTTTTTGATCACATCCCTCTGAATGGAGATCTCGCGGTATTGATCAAATTTCCGGCCATCGGCTCTCTCGCCCTTGAGCAATAGATTGTAAATGAAGTCCTTTTTGATCTCCGAGATGACGTTGCTCATTGGACACGCGCCTCCTCTCTTCCCGGTTCTGTCATTTGGCTGTACTTCTTGACCAGAGCCTGTCTTTGCAGCTCATAGATGTTCCTGGCGCCTACCATTGCCATCTCAACAGCCTGATGGAACTCGTCCGGAGTCAGCCTGCCATCCATTTGCATGAGGGTGATGTCCCCATTTGGAGTCATGGCAATGGGCAGGTCCGCCTGTCCGAAGTTGTCCTCCTCTTTCATGGGATCGAGGACTATGGTGTCAGCCACTTTTCCTGCAGCACAGGAAGAGATCATGCTCTTCATAGGAATGCCAGCATCAGCGAGGGCTACCGCAGCCGCATTAATGCCAGCCGTCCTGGTTCCTGCATCTGCCTGAAGCACCTCCACGAAGACATCTATGACAGATCTCGGAAAGAAGCTGGTCAAAATCACAGGCTCCAGCGCCTCCCGGCTGACCTTCGAAAGCTCGTATGACCTTCGATCCGGCCCCGGTCGTTTTCTCTCCTCGACAGAGAAGGAGGCCATATTATACCGGTATCGCACAATGGCCCTGGTTACCTCCTGCAGATGCCTCGGATGAACCTCTCTCGGCCCGTACACAGCAGCAATGACCTTATTTCCACCCATCTCGATGTAACATGAGCCATCTGCTCTGGCCAGGACTCCTACCTCGATCTTCACTGGCCGGAGCTGATCCGCCC
>DAONDW010000226.1:0-2985 GCA_035402785.1 Methanothrix sp.
CGCAGAGGCCCGAAATCCTCGCGGGTCTTATTGAAGCTGACTTTGATTGCCTTCGTCGGACAGACTGGCTGGCAGAGCAGGCATGGCAGGCATTTTTCATTTGGCACTGCCTCTGAAAGCAGCTTTGGATACCTCTCTATGCTCCTGAAATTCATCTCTTCGGTCATGCCCTGGCCTCTGCAGCATCAGTTGCATCCTTTGCAGGTCCTTGAGAAGGCCTATTCTCAGTTTTCTCCTGCACCGGCTCCTTTTCTCGCAGGTCTTTTAGGGTCATATTGAAGGCCCTGGTGGGGCAGAAATTGACGCACATGCCGCAAAATGCGCACGCATCCAGGTCTATCAGAACCGGCGGAGCATCAAGCCCCTTTGCGATCTCCTGCAAAGGTCCATCCTGCAGGGCCTTTTTCGGACAGAGAGAGACGCAGATGGAACAGCCTGCGCATTTTTTATAATCGTAGTCAAGCACAATTTCCCTCTCCTTGCTCTTCTGCCTGGCAATGATATGCGAGTCCTGCACATCCATCTCCTTTTCGATCTCCATCATGGCTCAGGCCTCCTTTGCAGCCACTGGATTTTTCAGCTCAGTGCCAATTGGCCCCATGTCTTTCAGCTCTCTTATGAACTCCCGCAGGTCTCTCGCATAAATCTCGCCTTCACTTGCTGCGCACCAGACGATCTTGACCCTTCCCGGATCAAGCCCCACCTGCTCAAGCAATCTCTTGAGAACCGTAACCCTCTGAAGAGCCTGATAGTTGCCATCCCTGTAGTGGCACTCGCCTATGCGGCAGCCTGCAATCAGAACTCCGTCTGCGCCACGACGCAAAGCCTCCAAAACGAAGCTTGGGTCAACGCGAGCAGAGCACATCACCCTGATGTTTCTGGCGTTTGTAGGATACTGGATTCGAGAGGTTCCTGCAAGGTCCGCAGCCCCATAGCTGCACCAGTTGCACAGAAAAGCGACTATTTGCGGAAACTCCCTCTTTTCCTCAGTTGCAGCACGCACCTGAGCCAAGATCTGCTGATCTGAAAAGAAACGCATGTCGATTGCATCCACCGGACAGGCTGCTGCACAGGAGCCGCAGCCTTTGCATGCAGCCTCGTCAACAAAGGCCGGGCTCTTCACAGATATGGCCTTCTTTGGACAGACATCGACGCACAGCTTGCATTTGATGCACTTTTCAGGATCGACATAGGCGGAGGTTGGCTCAAGCTCCAGTACGCCCTGGTGCAAAAGCTTGAGGGCCTTGGCTGCAGCAGCGCTTCCCTGGGCGATGGATATGGGAATCTCCTTTGGCCCGGAGGCGCAGCCGGCTATGAAGACCCCGTCGATGTGAGCCTCAACCGGCCTCATTTTTGGATGAGCGATCTCGAAAAACCTGTCCGGCCTGCGTGACAGGCCGAGCAAATTGCCAAGAACCTCGGCGTTCTTCTCTGGCTCAAGTCCAACCGAGAGGACTGCCAGGTCATGCCTGACCCGCCGAACCTCGCCTGCCTGTGTGTCCTCAAAGATCAGGAATATCTTGCCATCCACCTCCTCGATTCTGGAGACTCTTGAGCGCACAAAGTTGATTCCAAGCTTTTGAGCACGCTGATAGAACTCCTCATAACCTTCTCCGCAGGCCCTGATGTCGATGTAGTAAATGGTGATATCTGTATCAGGATATTTCTCCTTGACCAGTTGAGCGTTCTTGAGCGATGCCATGCAGCAGATGCGAGAGCAATAGGCATTTCCAACAGTTGTATCACGGGAGCCGACGCACTGAAGGAATGCGATGGACCCGGCGATTTTGCCGGTGCTTGGTGCCACCACTTCACCCTTGGTTGGCCCGGAGGCATTGAGCATCCTCTCCATCTGAAGGGTGGTGATCACATCTCTGTATCTGCCAAATCCGTATTCCTCTTTTCGTGCTGCATCGAATGGCTGCCAGCCTGTGGCCACGATTATGGCTCCAACATTGATCTTGAAGTCGAGGGGCTCCTGCTCCAGTCGCACAGCCTGAGCGGGACAGGCCTCAGCGCAGCGACCGCAGCCGATGCACGCTTTGGGATCAATGCAGGCTGCGAGAGGAACTGCCTGGGGATAGGCCACGTAGATTGCCTTTCTCTTGCCTATCTCGAAATCATAGTCGTTCGGAACCTCCACAGGGCAGACGCCAGCGCACTCGTTGATGCAGCCTTTGCACAGCTTCTCATCCACATAGCGCGCCCTTTTCACGCCTGAGACTGTGAAGTTGCCGACGCTACCTTCCACACCCAGGACCTCGGAATAGGTGTAGAGGGTGATATTCGGATGATTGTAGACCTCAGACATTTTTGGCCCTAAAACGCAGATGGAGCAGTCATTTGTGGGGAAGACATCGGTGAGCAGAGCCATATAACCGCCGATTGTGGGCCTGCGCTCGACCAAAAAAACGTGCATTCCGGCATCAGCCAGATCAAGAGCTGCTGCAATGCCTGCTACGCCGCCGCCTATGACTAAAACGTCTTTGCAAACAGGAATGCTTTCCCTCTCAAGAGGATGCAACAGGGCAGCCTTGGCCACGCCCATGCGTATGAGGTCCTTGGCCTTTTCCGTGGCCATGGCAGGCTGCTCCATATGAACCCAGGAGCACTGCTCCCGGATATTGGCCATCTCCAGCATGTAGGGATTGAGGCCAGCTTTGCTGATAGCCCTGCGAAAGGTTGGCTCGTGCAGACGGGGCGAGCAGGCGGCCACCACCACTCGATCAAGCTTGAACTCGGCGATATCCTTCTGAATCTGCTCCTGGCCGATGTCCGAGCAGGAGAACTGCAGATCGCGGGCCACGGCCACATCAGGCAGCGTCTCGGCAAAGCTTTTCAGCTCCTCTACATTCAAGACGCCTGCTATGTTCAGGCCGCAGTGACAGACATAAACACCAATGGGCATGTGACTTCATTGATATAAATGCCCCAAGTCACTTAAACTTATGCCATCGGTCGGCTCATCTGCGTCTTACGGGCGCT
>DAONDW010000227.1:0-2936 GCA_035402785.1 Methanothrix sp.
GGACGGGTCTTTTCGGCAACTCCAAGATCGGGACGAGGATCAAGAAGTTCCGCATAGAGGAGATCGAGTCCGAGCGTATAGAGGGCGACATTTGCTTTGACGCCAAAGTCGTAGCTCCGGACATGGCCTGCCTGGCAACGAGTGTTCTGGCAACGCCTTGAGCAGGCTCTCAGAGCCAAATTTTTTTTGGAGTGGCAATTATGAGCTACACTGGCCAGCCGCAGACAGACCAAAAGGACGCTGTCAGGCACACAATCGGAGACACAGACAACAGCGACCTCCTTTTGACTGATGCGGAGATCAATTATCACCTGAACGAAAACGGGGGCAAAGTCCTGGCTGCAGCAGCCGCCTGTGCCGAAGCCATCGCCGCTTTGCCGAGAATGCAGCAGCCCCAGGCAGGAGACTCTGGAGGCACGCCTGTCACAAGGGCCGAGCACTATCTGAAGCTCGCCAGGCAGCTTCGAAGCCGCATTGAGGTGACAGACGAAACCGAGAGCATCGTGGCCTCTCCTGGCTGCAGCCCGGAAGCCCTGCACCGGGGAGCACTCTTCGGGCGTGGAGCATGCTTATGAATCCGATTTTAGGCGAACGCTTCCCGGAGGTCGTAAGGCTGCTTTTGGCAGGCATTGGAACGGGGGGAATCTATCTGTTTGGAGCGTGGGATGTCATACTCAAGGCTCTCATAGCCCTGGTGGTCATCGATTATGTAACCGGTGTGATGGCCGCCTTTGTTGAGAAGGCCCTGAGTTCAGAGATCGGCATGAAGGGCATAATCAAGAAGATCTGCATATTCCTGATGGTGGCTGTGGCCAATATCGTGGACATATCCACGGGCCTTGACGAGCCCTATCTGAGGACTGCAGTTATCTGGTTCTTCATAGCAAACGAGGGCCTCTCGGCCCTGGAGAACATGGGCCGCCTCGGAGTTCCTCTGCCTGAGTTCCTGAGGCAGTCTCTTCAGAAGCTGAACCGTGGAAACGCAGGCAGGTGATGCTCTGGTCCTGGTCCAACTGGAGAGCCTGAAGAGCGCGCTTCTGGAGGATCCAGGCATAAGCGCTCTTGTAGGCAGCAGGATCTACAAGTTCCAGGCTGTGGAGAAAAGCGAGCCAGACCTGAGGCTCTCGACACACAGGAGCCTCATATCCTGCGAGGTCGGAGAGGTGGCTGGCGGAAAGCTCTCCAGCCATCCGGTCTTCGTTATAGACATCCGCAGCCGCTATGGCAGCGATGGAGGAGCCGAACACTGCAGCGAGATCGCCTGCGCAGTCAGGGAGCTGCTTGCAGGCGGATTTGGAAAAGAAAAAGACGCCGTTTCCGTCTCAGATATCAAGGGAGAGGTGAAGTTCGAGAAGGCCCTCGTGGCCTATCGCTGCCGTCTGGAGATCTTTTGCAGCCTGAGGGCTTCCTTTTCACTCAGCCTTGTGCCTTCTCTTCCTTCCCCTCAGCCTCCTGGCCTGGAGATCGAGCTGATTTGCACAGCTCAGGATTGCGAAAGCGATGAGCTGCTCTATAAGTTCCTGCATCAGCCTGCTGGCGCAGCTTACTGGAAGGACCTCTCAGGCTGGCAGAGCAGAAACTGGGTCTCATGGAGGCCAACGCTTGCCGACAGCGGCACAAATGGCCTGAAGGTTCTGGCGAAGGACGGAAAGAATGGTGAAAAAGGCGGATATGATGCCTCTGCTGCCATCAGCTTTGCAGTAGCTCCCTGAGGTGGATCAATGCCCACAGCACTGAATTTTCTGGTCAAGAATCCTGATGGCTCGACTGTATCCATTAAGCCCATCGAATACAGGGCCGATTGGCCGCATATGGACCACCAGAGGCTCTCCTTCAAGTGCTTTGGAGGAGAGAGAATTGATGAGCGGGCGAGCATCAAAGTTACAGGTGGCAATCCTGATATGCCAGTCTTCTGCGGCTGGTTTGACTGCATCAAAAGGCCTTCTTTCAGGTCTTGCAGACCTCAGGAGTATCATTGCATGGGACACTCGGCCATACTGTATCATCGCTATCCTCATGTGAAGGCCTACACGAATAACGAGACTGTAGACAGAGTCTTCGGGGATACGCCTGCAAGCCAGGGAATGCTCTTTCAGGCAAGCTCTCTCATGCCTCCAAACTGGCAATACATATCTCACATGATTGGAATACCAGAGGGGACATATTCAGCGCCCATGTACACAGGAACCGGCTATCCTCAGAGGATACCTGTGCCGACTCCGCCAGTTTATTTGGGCAGCACATTGCTGACCCAGGCAGAATCTCTGGAAGGAATGGCTGTGAATCAGTGGTTCAGGGACAGCGATCGTCTTTATGTCAGGACCGGAGTGAAAGAGCCGAATGGAAACCCCAAGAACTATCCCTGCTATGTGCTCAATTTCAAGGACTGTCATCTGCACAGGGGCTCTCCTATGCCTGCAAAGAATCTCCTCAGCCTCCAGATACCTTCATTTCATGAGAGGCTGATTACGACATTCGAGCGCATCATGTCTCATGAGGGTCTGGAATGGAATTTCATCAACCGGTCCGATGGAGACCAGAATCTGGTATGCGATCTGCAGCTCTATAACGGCTGGTATGACAGCCCTGTGAAGTCCTATCAGGAGGCAGACCTGATTGATTTCGAGGTTGGGACTCTTGATGCTACAGATCACGGGTTTGATTCGATAATCATGAGGGGAAAGGACGAGACATTTGGGTATTCTTTCTGGCCACCGTCTCGCTGGGGTAGAGATGTTTCTTCTGGCAATGCCTCGCCAACGAAGGGAATCTGGAGGGAGCGCGTTGTAAGTGACGAGACTATGGATATCGATCAGATATTCAGGTGCGCCTCTGCCATGGTGGGCCAGACTGGAGACGAGCGCTACCTCAAGATCTGGACAAGGCCTGAATATCGTCTGAAATGCGGTGATTTCGTGAGGGTGACGATCACGAGC
>DAONDW010000228.1:0-2913 GCA_035402785.1 Methanothrix sp.
ATCAGAGCAAAAACCAATAACATTAGCTCCAGAATCATTGCCGCAGAGATGAAAGCAAGTATCCGAACAGTAAATCGTGTCTGGATGCACTGGACGAAAATCAAGACGCTCCTAAGCATTAAGAAATTAGGAGGAAAGAAAAGGCCCGTGACGATGAATCCGTCGAGGCTGTACTCGAAGTCCATAAAGTGTAAAATTCGATCGCGATAAAACTTGAAACAATCATTGATTTCCTGCACTGAAAGCATATCTCATATAACATCATTCATAAGACCACGTTGAAAATTTTGACAATTTCATGTGCTGGCATAATGCAGTCAGATTTCATGGTCGCGGGTGAATGTTACTGAAAATCATCACATGAATCGCATACAATGGAATCATTTGGTTAATAAATGCTCATTGCACCGATTGTTGTCGCTTTTCAGCAGCATTCACCCAGGACCGATTTCATGAGCCCCGTGACACAAAATGGTATCTGCAGGCTCCAGATAAAGCATTCTTGTCTGGGCTGGCGGAAGGACGAAATTTGAGGATGTTCCTGAATCAGATCGAGCCGGAATTCAAGCTGCACCAAGCCACATCAAATGCGCTCATCCGCATTTTTTCACCATCAGTTGCTCTCCTTCTTTGGCCAGAATAATCACCTGCTCGCCCTTCTCCACAGGCTCCTGCGCCCTGGCTTTCCAGTACTCGCCCTGAAAGATGACATAGCCCTCTCGGTCCAGCCGCTCAATTGCTATAGCCTGCTCGCCCACCAGGCGGCCCAGTGTCGGCGGCGAAAAACGAGCTTTTGCGATCTTGTAAATGGCAAAGGCCAGGAAGACGCCAAAAATCAGAGAAGGAAGAATGACTGCTATTGCCATGTCCCTCTGATAGCCTCCAGGCACATACCACTGTGGAAAGCTTGTGGGGACTACGAGTATGCTTCCGACTATTACGCATAACAGCCCGGCCATTGCCAGGATTCCAAATGAGTGGCTGTGCAGCTCCGCAAGAATCAGTCCAAGGCCAAGAAGCAGCAAGAAGACTGCACCGGTATTAACAGAAAAGCCGGTCCCAATCAGCCCGAGGGCCAGAGCCACCACGCCCAGAGCCTCAGAGCCCATTCCCGGACTTGAGAGCCCGAAGATGAGCGCATAGAGGCCCACAAGCATGAGCAGTCCGGACAGCGTCGGATCAGAGAGGATTTTCAGGAGCCAGAGGTTTGGCGGCATCTCGAAATACTTTATTTTTGCGTCCTTTGTGAGCAATGTGACATTCTTTGACCGGCTGCCATTGATCTGGAGAAGCAGATCCTCAGGTGAGGCAGAGACGTGCTCAACTACACGATAATCTTTTGCCTGGGCTGCATTGAGATTGAGGTTGGAGAGCACGAACTGCCTGGCTGCAGTTTCATTTCTTCCGTGGGATCTGGCAGTCTCCTCAATCAGCGCAACAATTGCATTGGTGGTCTTGCTGTCGTTGATGGGCTCAGTGTCGCCAAAAGGTGAGAGCCGAACAGGCTGGGCTGAGCCTATGATGCTATGGGGAGCCATTGCAGCCACATCGCATCCAATGAGAATGAGTGTCCCTGCGGACCAGGCTGCGGCCCCCTCTGGATAAACATAGCCAATGACTGCAATATCCGACTCCTTGATCTGCTTTAAGATCTCAAATGTCTCGGTGAGGCCTCCGCCAGGCGTGTCCAGCAGAAGCAAAACTGCAGCAGCATCTTCTTCTTTGGCCTCCTGCAGGGCAAGGGTGACTATGTCATCGCTGGCCGGGGTGATTGCGCCCTGCATCTGCACAGCCAGCACGCTCGCATTTTGAGCTGCTGAGGCAGCAGGCAGGGCCGACGAAATGATGAGGCACAGCAAGAGAGATAAAAAGAAAAATGGTGCGCCCCATGAGGCCATTTTCCTATAGCAAAAGTGCGGCCAGCCCTCTTTATCGGCACATCTTGACCAGGACCGGCCTGAATTCATTTTCCGTTCATCTCCTCATTTGTGCTGCTGCATTGCTCGCTTCCCTCAAAGCATCCTTTCTGGCCTCTTCCTTTCGTGTAGCCTCACGGTCGGAAAGCTCCCGATTTAAAGCTGCAGTCAGCCCCGCAGTAGATCCTGTCGCCAGGTCTCCGCTGGGAGTGACAACGATGAGGGTCTTTTCCCTGGCGATATCAACGAGCGTCTGCAGCTCTCTCAGCTTGAGGGCTGCTGGAACATCTTCATAGAGCCGTGCAGCATCTGTCATGGTCTTGGAGGCCTGGAACTCGCCATCAGCCAGGATGATGCGCGACCTCTTTTCTCTCTCAGATTCAGCCTGTTTGGCAATCGCCCTTCTCATCGATTCTGGCAGGGACACATCCCGCAGTGTGACTGCAGTCACCTTGATTCCCCAGGGATCGGTGTGCTGGTCTAAGATAGCCTGGAGCTTCTTGTTCAATTCATCGCGCTTGGAGAGAAGATCATCCAGGTCGATCTGACCCAATACGTCTCTCAATGTGGTCTGTGCCAGCAGGGATGTGGCAAGCCTGTAGTTTTCCACCTGAATCACAGCACTGGACGGATCAACCACCCGATAGTAAATGACGGCATCCACTTCCACGCTGACGTTATCCTTTGTTATGACCACCTGCTTTGCGACATCGATGGTAAAGACCCTCAGGTCCAGGAGAATGACCCGATCGATGATTGGAATGATGAAGAATATGCCTGGACCTTTCACTCCGGAAAAGCGCCCCAGACGGAATACTACCACCCGTTCGTACTCCCGAACGATCTTTATGGCCTGGGATAAAATGATCAGAGCAATCACCAGGGTCATAAAGGTAGATGAGACGAATTCAGCCAAATGAACACCCATTATCAATTGCGCTTTATGATATTAAAGAGATGCCCTGAAACGAAATGGATGCCCTGCAATAAAAACAGT
>DAONDW010000229.1:0-2911 GCA_035402785.1 Methanothrix sp.
CGAGCATCCGGTCCTGCTTTTCCTCCATTCGGATTATGGAGCTTATGCCCTTTCTCAATTGCCTTGCCTGAAACCTGCTGGAGAATACGCCAATATCTTCGACCAAACCGCTGTGCTCTGAGAAAACAATATCAGAAACATCGGCCCTGTCCGGCCTCTGCGACCTGACGATGCATTGGAACTCAGCCAGGTGGGCCTCATCGCCTTCCAGACAGGCTATGACCACAGGCAAGCTATCTTCAGTCATATTTCTGGCATAAAATCCAGTCAATCCGAGATCCTCTGCAGCTTCAAGGAGAAACGCCCGATAGCCGACATCATGGACCTTAGACCCAGAGATCTTCAGCTTGAGCTTCACATCCAATTCCTTTCCGGCTGAGATGATATAATTTATGTGCGCGGGGCGAAAGTAAAAAAATCCGGGAGTCTATTTCGGCCTCAATCCTGCTGACCGTTGTTGAGCAGTAGCAGGCTTATGAACATCCCGGAAAATACAGTCTGGATTCCAAGGATTGAAAGGATCATGGCCATCATGGCACTTGATGCAGCATCTAAAGCCCCGAATCCCGATGAACCCCAGTTCATCAGAACATCCAGGCCGAGAAGAACTCCTGCTATAACCAGAATGATACCGATGAAAAGCTCCTTTTCAAGGGAATGATAGCTGATCATCTTCTTTATTCTTCCAGGATGAGACAGGCCATAAGAAGCCCCGAAGGCCTCGAAATGAAGGCCGGCCAGAAAAATCTGGTAGCCGATGATGGCCAGAAGCCCTCCTAAAATCAGAGAATGCATCCTCAGCCCGCCCTCCATGTAAACGCTCACGAACAGAGCAAGGCCAAAGATGAGAACTATGAATCCCGGCACCAGAAGAAATGGCACTGGCCGGTAGAGCATCATGAAACGCACATGCCTCCAGCCATCGGTAAAGGAGTGCAGCTTGGAGCTGCCCCTTCTTGGATAATAGGTAATCGGAACCTCAGCAATCCTCAAGCCCTTGCATACAGCCTCGATGAGCATCTCTGAGGCAAACTCCATTCCTCCAGACCGCAGGCTCAACTTTTCCAGGGCTTTTTTGCTTATAGCTCTCATCCCACAATGGGTATCGGAAATACTGCTTGAAAATAGCCAGTTGAGCATCCCGGTCAGAACTGGATTTCCAATATAGCGATGAAGAGCAGGCATGGCACCCGGAAGTATATTTCCTTTGAGCCGCGAGCCCATGACCATGTCATAATTGCCGCTCAAGAGAAGGGCAATCATATCCCGCATGGCTGCAGGATCATATGTCAGATCCCCGTCCATCAGAACGAAATAATCGCCCACAGCCTGCTGAAATCCGGCCAGATAGGCATTTCCATATCCGAGCTTTCCCGGCCTGATGACCCGCGCTCCGCAGGAGGCTGCAATATCAGCAGTCCCGTCGCCCGAGCTGTCCACCACCAGGACCTCTCCGGAAAGACCCATATCGGCCATATCCTTAAAGGTCTGCAGGGATCTTTCTATGCATTCACATATGGTCTCGGATTCGTTTCTGGTGGGAATGATCAGGCTTACATTGGGCACATCCCATAGCGTTGAGGTCCAATTTGTTAAGCCTTTCCTTTCAAAGCGTCTCTGGCTCGACCTCGTGCTTGAAAGAGAGCCTGAGCCGTATTCTGAACTGCAGCACCTTGCCATCCCCGAGCCTGGCGTCCATCTCCACCACCTGGGCGACCCTCATATTGGTCAGCGATCCGTCAGCGCACGCCACTGCATTGGAAACTGCTTCTTCCCAGCCTTCGGTCGATGTCCCCACAAGCTCGATGAAATCATAGACGCTGCTGCCAATCACACTGTCCATGAAATATAATAGTCGCTACTACATGATATAATTTTTCAAAACCAATGCATTTAAGCAGCAGACTTGCCTATCATGTCCGGAAAAGAGGTTATAAAAGAGATGAACCGGCACGAGGTACAGGAATATGTTGAGACGAAATTTCCAGGCTGGACTGCAAAAAGCAAAACTGCTGTGCCTTACAGGAACTCCCATGTCATCCGGCTGGAGCTGATCAAAGGAAATGATCGCAGGGAGATCGTGATCAAGATCGCGCGCAATTTTCAAAAAGAGGAAGTGGCCCGCGAATATGCCAATCTGTCACGTTTTCACCAGAGAATTAATTCCCCAGTGATCTCATCACCACGGCCCCTTTTTGTAGATGAAACTCAGGGAATTTTAGCCATGAGCCATGTGCAGGGAGAAAACCTCGCCCACGTCCTGCACGAGATCAGGCCGAAAAGCCAGTCATACATCAACTCAGCCATCGATCTCTCGGCAACTGCTCTGGCCAGATACCATGAGATCTTCACCAGAGACGATGACGCGGACATATCAATAGACAGCACAGCCCGCGAGAAAGACATCAATGAGTTCCTTTCCGCGAGCCGACAGCTCATAAAGAAATGCAATCTCAGGAGCATGGTCACGCCATTTTTTGATTTTACACCCTGGAACATCATAATCCATAACAACAGCGAGAAAAATTGCATGAAGCTGTATCTCATTGACTTTCCCAGAAGAGAGTACATCTGCACGCCGCATCTGGACCTGGCCCGTTTCCGGTTTGCTCTGGAGCTCATCAAGCAGTTTCCGCCTGCGAAGCTCCTGGGGATCAACCGCTGGGATGCAGACAGGCTCTTCGATCGGTTTTTGGATCGCTACTGTGCCGAGAGGCAGACGGCCCTGAATGCTGATGACCTGGCGCTCATAATCAGAGCCAGAAGTGCCTACATCAGACGGGCACAGGACCTGAAACGCAAAGGTGATCTGGGATGGCAGCCGAGGCTCGAAAGGGCATATCTGCAGACCTTCAGCAGGAAGTGGCTGGATCAAAATGACGGGTTTTCCAGGTGGCCGGAAAGCCGGTAG
>DAONDW010000230.1:0-2908 GCA_035402785.1 Methanothrix sp.
AAATCTCATCATGAAGTCATGGGCCATGTCCTCGATGGTACGGGCACTCATGACATCGCTCTGTGCATCCACCATATCGGACTCGGCAATCACGCCATACACCAAGCGCCTTTCTTCATCGGCCTTGAAAATCGGGGCGTGATACACGTCTCCTACGACAGGAACTTCCTTAAGATTCCAAGTATTTAAAACCCCATCGATGCCCTGAGACAAGGCCAGAGCCTCTTTGAGCTGCTTGACCTTTCTTGCAAGCTCTCCAGAGTCGCCGTGCTTGAGCACAGCATGAGGATGGGGCAGAGAGATCCTGGCCAGCCCTTCGCTGGCTGCGGCCTTTCCAAGAGCGACTACCACCTGAGGATTCATGGCCTCTATCTGCTGAAATATCCAGGGCCGCCAGACTTCGATCTCCTCGGCCTTCGGCTCACGGCCCAAAAAGCAGGGCACAAGATAGAGAAATCCCGTCTCATCTTCCTGAAGGCCTGCAGGCTCCAGAACTGATTTTCGAAAGAGCTTCCTGCCTTCTCCTGCCAGGGGAAGCCCCCTTGCAACCTCGATCCTGTTTGGGGATCCGGCTACAAAGACCGCCCTGGCATTCTGGACAGACTGAGGCTGAACCTCAGCCTTGAGAAGCACTGACCACTGAGGCCCGCCCTTGACGACAGTAGCACCTCCGGACCAGCGGTCCAGAATGGACAGCTCCCGGCGGGAGGAGAAGGCGCGCCTCTGCCCGGACTTCTCAACATAGAGCTCTGTGCCGTCTTCCAGAACGAGCTGGCAATGAGCCCACAGCTCATCAAAACTCGAAAAGTAAGTCATTGGATTCTTATCCTCCTTTTGATGGATTTCTGGCGCTGGCTCGTTTGTCTCAAAGCTGATCCTCTGCAGGCCAGGGATTTCCTCTTCTGGTACTATCTCAGAATATTCAGGGTCCTCTACCTCAGACAGCTCAGGATAGCAGACACAATTGTCATGAACCTGTTGAAAAGGCGTAGAAAGAGGAAAGAACAGGCCCTCTCTTTCCTGGCAGACTTTGCAGGGAGTGCCATTTGCGCATCTCCAATACCAGCCGTTTACCATCGGACCCTCCTGATGCTGCTATCCGGACACAGCCACAGAGAGCCATTCCAAAAGTTTAGCCCTGCTATCAAAGAAGATATCAGGCAGCCACCTCCTCGCCAGATACATTTTCATCTTTTTTGCCATCTGCCATCAGCTCATGCCCTGGCTTCTTTTGCTGCTGTGGCTTCTTTAGAGCCAAAGCAGGCGCGGTTCTGCTCCTTGAGGAAGAATATTTCGCATCTCGCAATGGCATATCTGCAATTGCCCGCAGGTGATTTTCCAGCCTGTCATCGAGCACCATTCCAAGATCTGTGAGCCTGCCGAGGAAGTTGCCCAGGACCTCAAGGTTGACTGGCTCGGCCTTTCCGTGGGTGAGATAAGGAAGCTCATCTCTCTCCCAGCCGTTCAGCTCGAAGAGTTCAGGGACTGCCTGAGTGTTTATGGTCTCGGCGATGTTGTCCAGAAGGGACATCAGCGACTGATAGAACATCTTGGATTTGGTATCAGAGAGAGCATAGCTTCCCTGTTTCTGCTGGCCTAAAAGCAAGAAGTCGGCCATAACAGTCAGGGCGATGCGGGTGTCATACCTGTTGATAACGCGGCTGGTATCGAACTGGCGCGTGCCGCTGCTCGAAAGAAGCTTGAACTCGTAGAGCCGGTTGCCGTTAGCATCAAAGACCGCTGGCAGGAGAATGCCTTCTGCCTCGTCTCTGCGGATGTTTGAGATCACATCCATGAAGTCATTGTAGGCCTCCTCTGCCTTGTCTGTGTCCCGCTTGAAGACCTCCAGGGGAATATAGAGAGTCGGATAACCTGCAAGGTCTCGCTCGATTCCGATTCCTTCGAGGTCCTCGATGTTGGTTTTCATATAGCAGCTTCGGCGGGCGTTTCTGAGTGTGGACCGGCCCTCAGGATTGCCCTTGGTGGAGGTGGTCACAAAATGAATGGACTTGTCAAGGGGAATCCTGCGCTCCTGATAGTCTGGAGCTGGAATCTGGCTCATGCCCATGAGAGTGTCTGTGTCCTCGTCATAGATCCATTCGTTCAAGCTCTCCTGGGCTCTTGGAGCCCATTTGGCCCAGCCTATCCGGCCATCTTTATACTGGCTATGGAATCTGGGGTCTTTCTGCCTCGGGCCTCTGCGGATCTTGAAGACCTTCTCGAAATAGCTCCAGCCGAAGACCAGCATGCTCAGGATCTCATCCAGAGTTGATGGCCAGGACGAGGACATATCATAGATGCAGCTCTCAAGGAACCTGGCGTCCTCCTGGCATTCATCGCTGCTGTCTGCAGGAACTGCAAACCAGGGGACAGATTTGGCGATCTCCTTGATTGCAAAAAGGTATCCGCCAATGATCGCGTCGCTGTCAGCCATTCGTTTGTAGACCTCAGCGCCTTTCCTGCCCTGCAGTTCAGGGAGCCATTCCTCAGAGATGTAGCCGCCGAAGCGAGTGAGGCCAGTGCGGCCCATCTCGACCAGTTTCATGTTCTTCTTTGCCACTGTATTCTACCTCTTCCATTTGCTGCGTCTTTTGGGAACTCCAGGCGAGAGCACGGGTGCTGCTGCCTGGAAATTATTAAGAAGCTCAACGCATCCAGTAACGGCGTCCACTATGTCGTCGTGATCGCCGCCAGGAAAATTTGTGAATTCGTAGAGAAGGGTCTCAAACCACGAGGCATTTTTGCGATAGAAGAGCTTGCCTGCGGCTCCGCGGGCTGAGCAGAGAAGGGCGCGACTCACCTTATCAGAGTTGACCTGTACAGGATAGAAGGCCACATTCCTGAGGCGGCTCTCCCTGACCAGCTCCTGGAAGGAGGAGAGCTGA
Source organism: Methanothrix sp. (assembly GCA_035402785.1). Classification (GTDB taxonomy): domain Archaea; phylum Halobacteriota; class Methanosarcinia; order Methanotrichales; family Methanotrichaceae; genus Methanothrix. Next base: position 2,886 of record DAONDW010000230.1, read on the forward strand.
AAGCCGTTGGTCTCGACGCCTGC
>DAONDW010000231.1:0-2893 GCA_035402785.1 Methanothrix sp.
AGCTTTTGGAAGGAGATGTCTGGGGCCACAGAAAGGATCTGGATGAGTACTTCACCGTAGAGGATGAAACTCTGGAAGAGATACGCACTCTTGTGGCCAGCGGCGCCAGCATGGACGATGTTGCCATCCAGATTCAAAAGAAAGCGAGGATCGGCCCAGAGCTCATCAAGTATATTGCCAAAAGCAGAGTTCCAGTCTGAAGTAATGCATGAGCCAGTCAGACGAAACTGGCTCTTACTTATTTTTGCGTGTGCTTCTGCCAGGATCTCATCTTCTCCCTGGGAGCCTGGCAGATGAAATTCTGAGTCGGCCTTAATCCGTCACATTGCCACCCTCCACCAGGCTCTCGGAGGGTGATGCTTCTGGCGCATTATGCTGCAGGAATATTTTATAAACATAGACCATAGACAGCTTTATGATGGGTACCACTATCGTCAATTTGATGATCATTGATATGATATCGGTTATCATGCTGAATGCTGACTGAAGATCCGGGGAAATAGCCATTGTGATTAAGCTGACCGGAAGCATTATGAAGAAACTCAGCAGCAGCATAATGACAGCTATGCTGCAAAACAGTATGAGCCAGAATTCAAGAAGATTCTTTTTAAAGCCGTCTGTCATTTTGCTGCTCTCTTTTAAGGCGGCAATTGGTCCCATTCCTTTCTCGATGATGAGATAGCCATAAAACTGATACTTCAGGGCAAAATAGATTCCTGGCAATATAAAAAATATGAAGCCTGCGCTAATTACCAGCATATAAATGATGGACCCGGCAAGGTACTTTGGAAACAATCTGTAATTTGCAAATAGGTCCTCAATCGAGGGCGATGCTTCATTATAAAATTTAAAAGCAATGCCAATGAGTCCCATATCTACAAACTGATAAATTATTAAATATATCAGTGCCCAAAAAATTGCAATAATCTCCAGGTCTATCATCTGCAACGTCGTCATTTCTAGTAGTGCAGGAAGATAATATAGTCCAGCTATGATAACTCCAAGAACTCCAAAGAATCTAATATTGCGTTTTACTATATTCCATCCATAGAATATCGGGTCTGTTGGATCAAACATATTATTTGACATGTTAAAAGAAATATTGTATGAATATTTAAACATGACCTCCCCATCGGTTAGGCAATGAAAAGCGGAAAATAAATTTACACATACCATTTTCCTCTGAAAATGAGCGGTGCCTATTAGGCATCTTGAATCGATTCGCATCGGCATGATATGCCTAAGAAATGGGGAGCTTAGGTTTAAATATCCTCACACACAATATATAATAATATTTTGAGATTCTAAAAGCATTTGAAATAGCCTTTACTGAGCGCTTCTTATCCAAGGGCCTTTTTAACCGGATCGTTCCCGTCCATCTGCACCATCCATGCCACAGTTGCCTGAATCCGTATGCAAAGGTACTTGAATGCAGGGGACATTTGGACGAATGGGAATTTGCTCATCAAGTCAGCAATAATATTGCCAAGAGATTTGGCCTTGAGAGTCGTTGAAAAGGATCCAAGAGAGAGTCCATAATTGCAGTTGGCGTGGCCTCTTCCTGGATAGTGATTGGAATGCAGCAATAAATATATCGAGATTGGGAACACAACCTCAGTAAAACGCTAGAAGCCCCGCGTTTCAGGGCGGGGAGTGTTCACGATATTTGCGCACATATCTCAAGCGGAGGCACGAAATTGAAAGCACTCGTTTTTGGTGGGGCCGGGCGCATTGGCTCGGCTGTGGCCTGGGACCTTGCTCGCTATGGAGGAGCTGAATCTGTGGGAATCGTTGGCAGAAGCCGCGCATCTCTCGACAGGACATTGCAGTGGATAGGCGGCGAGAAAGTAACCACTCATGTCCTGGACATCTCCGATGCCCGAAAAACGAGGGCTCTCATGAAGGAGTATGATGTCGGCGTCATAGCTCTGCCTGACAGACGCGGCAGCTACAGGACTGTCGAGACCGCGATCGGGGCAGGGCTAGATGTGGTGGACATACTCGAAGAGTATCATCGAAGGCCGGATCCCTATGAAAGAGAAGGGCTGGAGGTTCCATCTGGCATGAGCGTCGATGAATACGGCGAGTCCCTGCATAAAAGAGCGCAGGACCAGGGCGCAATCCTGCTCGATGGCATGGGATTTGCCCCAGGGCTGTCCAATGTGACGCTTGCTGAGGCCATTCGCAAGGTCCAGGCAGATAGTGCAGTGGCGCGGGTGGGCGGCATTCCAGGAAAAGCTTCTGCGAGCCGGCATCCTCTGCAGTACATGATCACCTGGTCCTTCGAGCACGTCTTGAGGGAATACATGGTCGATGTGCGGATAATTAGGGACGGAAGCATAGCCGAGGTCAAAGCCACCTCAGACAGGGAGAGCTTTCGATTTCAAGAATGCGGACAGGATGAGACGCTTGAATGCGCAGTTACCCCAGGCATGCCAAGCTTCCTCTTCACCCGCAGCAATCTGAAGAGCTTCAGCGAGAAGACAATCCGCTGGCCTGGACACTGGCAGGCCATCGACTCCCTCAAGGACTGCGGCCTTCTTGATATCGAGCCCATCAGCTTTTTGGGAGAATCCATCTCACCAAGAGACTTCTTCCTGAAGGTCATCGAACCGAGGCTTGTGCCTCTGCCTGGCGACGAGGATGTATGCGTAATGTGGAACACTGCGCAGGGAAAAGCTGGCAGGGCGGACTGCTTCATGTGGGCCGGACCGGATAGCGCAAGCGGCATGTCTGCCATGGCAAAGGTCACGGGATCCTGTGCCTCGATTGCAGCCCGGCAGATTTGCACAGGAGAGATCAAAGAGAAAGGCATAGTCGCGCCTGAAGATGCTATCGCGGGCGAGGTCTATCACAGCTTCATGCATGAGCTGGACCGGAGGGGACTGACTGT
>DAONDW010000232.1:0-2882 GCA_035402785.1 Methanothrix sp.
TGGCTTTCAGGAGCTCTCCTGCATGTCAGCCTCTTCCGGGCACCGGAGCCATTTTTCGCATCTTCCATTTCGCGCCTCAGCTCATACCCGAATGCTCTGAGTTCCTCTACCATGAGCGTTGTGAGCGGAAGGTATATTTTCTCATCAAGCCGCAAAGACAACGATTCGTAGATGATTAAACAAAAGCAAATTCTGGCAATGGAACCGGAAGCAGTTTCCATGACCGATAAAGAGGATCTCAAGAAACGGGAATCTGAAGCCATATTCCAGACCTATGGCCGTCAGGATGTCCTGATCGTGCGCGGCTGTGGGCCTCGCGTCTGGGACTCGGATGGCAAGGAGTATCTGGACTTTGTGGCAGGAATAGCCGTGAACAACGTGGGCCACTGCCACCCAACTGTGGCCAGTGCCATCAAGAGCCAGGCCGAGAGGCTCATTCACACCTCAAACCTTTACTACACAGAAAACCAGGTGCTCCTCGCTGAGAAGCTGAAGGCCCTCACAGGCATGAAACGGGCCTACTTCTGCAACTCCGGAGCTGAGAGCGTGGAGGCAGCCTTGAAGCTCACCCGCCGGGCCACAGGCAAATCAAAGATCGTGGCTGCCGAGAGGGCATTTCACGGACGCACTCTGGGCGCTCTTGGAACCACCTACAAGTCAATCTATCGCGAGCCTTTCCGGCCCCTGAATGAGGCCGTGTTCATCCCCTACAATGACATTGAAGCCCTCAAGGCGGCGGTCACAGCCGAGACCGGCGCAGTCATTTTGGAGCCGGTCCAGGGCGAAGCCGGAGTCTATGTGGCAGATGCTGAGTTTCTCAGGGCGGCTCGCCAGATATGTGACGACCGGGGGGCTTTGCTCATCTTCGACGAGGTCCAGACGGGCTTTGGCCGCACAGGCAAGTGGTTTGGAAAAGATCACTTCTCAGTCATGCCCGACATCATGACCCTCGCCAAGGCAATGGCCGGCGGCCTGCCAATAGGCGCTATGCTGGCGACCGGGGCCGCATCTGAAGCCTTCTGCAAAGGCGATCACGGCTCGACTTTTGCCGGAGGCCCTCTCATCTGTGCCGCAGCACTGGCAACCATCCAGGTAATTGAAGAAGAAAAACTGGTCGAGAGGTCCGCTGAGATGGGTGCATACCTCAAAGAGCAGCTCAAAAAGCTCTCGCCGCGGGATATACGTGGCCTTGGGCTGATGGTTGGCATTGATCTTGATTGCGACTGCAAGAGCCTCGTAGAGCAGTCTTTGAAAAAGGGCGTGCTCATCAATAACACGGGCGAACACACTATCCGCCTAATTCCGCCGCTAGTCGTCGGAAAGGATGAGATCGATACAGTGGTGAATGTGATTGGGCAGTCACTCTGATTCCTGGAGAAAGTCCCGGCTGCGCCCGGCCTTGGGCCAGCTCAAGCCCTATGTTGCAGGAAAGGGCTTTGGCGAGATCTCCCGCAAATACGGCGTGGCAATGGAGGATATCATAAAGCTTGGCAGCAACGAGAACCCCTATGGCCCAAGCCCCAGGGTCAAAGAGGCCATAGCAGCCATTTCCCCTGAAAGATATCCTGAGCCTGAGGAGCTTTTGGCAGGCCTCTCAAGATATACCGGCTTTCCTGAGGATATGATAGTAATAGGTGCAGGCATGGACGGCGTCATGGACACCCTCACCCGTCTGTTCCTCGAAAAGGGAGATTGCACATTCATTCCGACTCCAACCTTCAGCTACTATGAGATTCTGACGATCACAGCCGGAGCCACTCCCATATTCTCACAGCGCAGTCCGGATTTTGCTCTCTCTGAGGATCTGCCAGCCAGGGCAAAGATGGCATTTCTCTGCTCGCCCAACAACCCCACAGGCAATGTGATACGGCAGGAGGAGGTTTGCCGCATCCTGGAAAGCACTGACGCCATCCTTTTTTTGGATGAGGCTTATGTGGAATTTGCAGAAAAAAGCTTGATCAAGCTCGTGGAACGCTACGACAACCTGATTGTGGGCCGCACGCTCTCCAAGGCTTTCGGCCTGGCAGGAATGCGCCTGGGATATGCCCTGGCTCCTCCCTGGATCGCCGAGCAGTACCGTCGTGCTGCGCCACCATTCTACGGCATCACCTGTGCGTCAGCGGCGGCTGGATCTGCAGCACTGTCCGATCTGCCGTTCATGCGAGGGTCTGTGGAAAAGATAGTCAGGGAGAGGCAGAGGCTGCAAAAGGAAGTCTCAGCTCTTCCTTCTGAGGCCAACTTCCTGTATCTGCAAACTGAGCAGCCGTCATCTCAGTTTGTAGAGCGATTTCTTGAGAAGGGAATTATCATTCGCGACTGCCGCTCATTTTGGGGCGCAGGAGAGCACCACGTCCGGGTGACTGTGGGAACTCCATCGGAGAACGATCGTTTTCTCCTGGCCTTCAGAGAGATATGCGGATAGATATGTGCTGATGGATATGTGTTGATGGAGACATGCGAATAGCATTGACTGGAACGCCCGGCACTGGAAAGACCACGATTGCCGGGCTTTTGCCTTACAGGGTGATAGACATCAACTCCCTGGTCAAGGCAGGCATGAACCTGGGCGTGGATCCTGACCGCGGATGCCTGAATGCCGACATGCAGGCCATCGAGAGGCATCTGGCGAAAGAGGGTCTCGATTCACTGGAGCCCGTCATCCTTGAGGGCCACTTCTCCCATCACTTCGCAGACAGGGCTATAGTCCTGCGGCTATCACCTGCGAAGCTGGAGTCTCGCCTCAAGGCCAGAGGCTACTCTGAGGGCAAGATTCGGGAGAACCTGGAGGCAGAAGCACTGGATGTGATACTGGTTGAAGCCACTCTGATGTGCCAGCAGGTCGATGAGATAGACACTACCGAAAAAAACGCCGAAGAGGTGGC
>DAONDW010000233.1:0-1659 GCA_035402785.1 Methanothrix sp.
ATGACCGACGTTCCTGATATTCCCCTGGAGCAGATCCAGCAGCGTGTTGTGGCCATGTGGATGGGCAGCTTCTACGGAAGCAGTGGTTATGTGGCTCGAAAGCTCGGCAAAAAGGGGCTGCGCGAGTTCCAGGATCAGGGTGCCCGCCAGGTCGCAGCCACATTCAGGCAGCTTGGTCTGGCAGAGCCAAAGGATATAGCCATTGCCATGGCCACCAACGACAAGAATCTCTTTGGCAGCGTCGTTGAGGTGATTGAAGGCGATGGCTTCGCAGAGATCAAACGCCATCGCTGCGGCCTGCTGGAGGGTGCCAAATCCTTCGCTCGCATCGGCGCAAATCTAATCGCCAAGGAGCATTGCAAGACATGCGTGGAGGGCCACTGGAAAAAGGTGTTCTTCGATTTAAAAATGGACTTAGAGGTGGAGCCGACTGAAGATGGATGCATTATGAGGATCTCTCGACGCTAGAGCCTCGAATAGAGCAAACAGAGCATCCTTTAAGGCATCCGATCTCATTTCGCTCTTGCGCGCAGTTGAGCTGCCCTTTCCCTGAGGGCTGTTATCCTATCGTTTTTCTGATCAGTTTGCTTGGATTTTGTCTGTTGAGCTTTATTTATCTTGCTGGAGGACGCAGCCACAGTCTTCTTGCTGGACTCTGTCGTCTTTTTTGTCGTATCCGTCTTCGCTGTGCTGCTGGTGGCCTTTTGATCAGACTTTGATTCTGCGGTGGATTTGGCTGCGGGGCTAACCTCCGACCCGGTCAGCGTTTTGAATTGAATCATTTTTTCGGGCTCTTTTGATGGGACCGATGAAGTCGGATTGTTGAAGCCGGCCTGGGCTAGCGAGGATAGAGATAGCGATGACAGAGCGGTCGTGCTGGCGGGAACAGCCGATCCTGTCTGTCCTTTTATCTCATCAATGCTGCTGTTTTGTGTCAGGTTCATTGTGGCATTGGCCCCGGAGGAAATTTGAGCAGACAGATTCCCCTGGCTCGTGAAATTGCCCAAGACAGCAGTGCTTTGATTTATGCTTTGATTTGCCTGCATGGAAGCGGCTGAAATTGAGGCATTGGATGAGGACTTGGAAGACGAGGATTTGGAGGACGACGATGAGGAGCTATGATGCTTCTTGGATGATGAGCTGCTGCTCTTGACATTAGTGATCGACGATTTTCCGGCTGCTGCTGTGCTCGTTTCGGTGATATTCTTTTGCGATATGGCTGTCAGATTTGAGCTGGCAAGAGTCGCATTGCCTTTTGTCCTGTTGTTGATGGCACCAGCATCTTTGGCCTTGCTTATATTGTTGGTATCGTCGGTGCCGTTGCTCACGTTTCCTGATGCTTTGAGGTCAAGCTCAGCCAGCAAACCATTATGCTCCGGATTTGTGGCAAAAGAGACGAGGTCAGACACAAGGTACAGGGCGAGTCCTGTCATGGAGATCAAAACCAGGACGACCAGAACGCTGATCAGCCAGGGGTATTTCGTCAACACTTTTTTGCGAGCCAGATCATAATAGGTGATGGTCGATCCTGCGAAGTCCTTCATACATGAATAGATATTTTTCAAAGTTTATAGCTTTTGCGATCGATGAAAAAAAATTCAGTTATTGCGCACTATCGCGCATTTGATGACTATCTTTCAGCCTATTCAGCCTTCCAGA
>DAONDW010000233.1:1759-2881 GCA_035402785.1 Methanothrix sp.
TTTCTGTATTCCTATATAAATAAAGTTAAAGGCTAAAATAAACTATTAGTTAAGTAAATTATATATACTGTTATGATCTTAATAGCTGAAAGAAGGTGAGTGTAATGAAGAAGTTCATCTGCAGAAACTGCGGAGTGGTCAATGAGGCATCCGATGAAGACCTGGAAAGCAACGAAGACTGGCTTGCATGCGTGCTACCGCAGGGCTTTGAATGGATACTGCCTGCAGGAAAAATCACGCCAATTGTTGGCGAGCCCATATATATTTCAGGAAATGGAGAGCATCTTTCAAAAAAAGAATATTTAAGAAAATATAATATCAATCCTGAGATTGCGTACAATCTGATGAGGGGATATACTCGCAGACGATCTGCTTCAGCCAATAGTGCAGCGCATTCCACGGCGAAGACTCAGTCATCGGCAACCAAAAACCATACAGCATCAAAGAAAAAATCATCAAGCTGGCTCGACGATGACGATTGGACCTCCTGAACCCTGAGGCCTCTCGCCTTATGCCTCTCGCCTTATTATTGAAAATTTTTCTGAAAAAAAGTTCTTTGTGAGAGGGCGAACTCCCAGGCATGATGAACGCTGAGCCTGCCGTCGCGAATGATAAAACCCGGCATTCATCATCCCTGATGTGCCAATCAATCTATTTATATTAATTGTAATTGGTAGAATTAAAAATTGCTGACCCTTTCATTATCATTTATATTCATCCACCAATTGTTGATCAGCGCAATTGCCATCATCCCGCGCACTACAAATCATCAATATTTAATTATGAAGGTCATCGATCAGATGCACACTGCGAGGCCAATCCATCTGTCCACAGAATGACCCCAATTATGAGATAGATTAAAATATGCTGTTGAGGCAGTCACCATCCTGCATTACCTGTGGTCATGGATCAATTCAGGACCATAACACGGGATGCTCTGAGGAATGACCATGAAGGAGAGGCTTGATGAAATCGGTTCACGCCTTCGTGAACTGAGGGAACTAAATAGGGTATCGTCCGAGGAGATGGCACAGCATCTCAAGGTGCCAGTGGAGACATACAACTGTTATGAAGATGGAAAGCTGGATATTCCCGCAAGCATTCTCATTGGCATTGCGCGAA
>DAONDW010000234.1:0-2880 GCA_035402785.1 Methanothrix sp.
CAACCATTCTCAGGAGCTTGCCTACCTCTTCCTTGACCTCGTTGAATCTCTTCTCATCGAAGGGCGGGGTTGTGGCATCGATCTTGTTCATGGCTACTATGAGCTGGTTGACTCCAAGCGTCCTCGAGAGGAACACATGCTCCTTGGTCTGAGCCATGACGCCATCGGGAACGGCCACAATCAGCACTGCTGCATCAGCCTGGCTGGCTCCAGTGATCATGTTCTTGACGAAGTCCCTGTGGCCTGGGCAGTCCACTACAGTGAAGTAGAACTTGGCGGTATCGAAGCGGTGATGAGCGATATCGATGGTTACGCCTCTTTCGCGCTCTTCCTTCAGGCTGTCCATAACCCAGGCGAACTCGAATGTAGCCTTTCCCTTGGATGCGGCTTCTTTCTTGTATTCTTCAATGACGTGGGCATCTACTGCCCCGGTTTCGAACATCAATCTGCCTACGGTGGTCGATTTGCCATGATCGACGTGTCCAATAAATGCTAGATTGAGATGTGGCTTTGCATCTGCCATAATTCATTTCCTCCAAATGGCACTATCCATATTTTTCTGTATTTCTGCCTTTGTGTTTAATCTTTTCGAAGGCCGCGCTCAAACGACCTTCAGGTAATCAGATGGCTTGGGCATCTCAGGCTTGAGGCCCTTCCTTGTCCTGATCTGCTTGACTGTATCCAGCAACAGATTGGCAGGCAATGGCTCAAATCCGGCGAATTCCGAGGACCACAGTGCTCTGCCCTCTGTAGCTGACCTTATGGCACCGGAGAATCCAAACATCTGGGCCACAGGCATCTTTGACTTGAGTATTATCATGTCGCCCTGGCTGTCCATGTTCAGGATCATGCCCCTTCTGCCCTGAATCTCGGACATGGCTCCACCCATTTGATCCTGAGGCACCTGTATATAGACATTCTGGAAGGGCTCAAGCAGGACCGGGTCTGCCATCAGTATTCCAGCCTGCACAGCCTGCCTGACTGCAGGAATGACCTGAGCCGGGCCGCGGTGCACGGCATCCTCATGCAGCTTGACATCCACGAGCTTGGCCTTGATGCCCTGAACAGGCTCTCTGGATATGGGGCCGTTCTTCAGGGCCTCCTCGAAGCCCTCCAATATGAGTTCCATGGTCTCTCTCAGGTACTGGATACCCTTGGTCATATTGAGCAGGACATTTGTGCCGAAATAGCCAGCGATATTTCTGGCTTCTTCCTTGTCCAGGCCTTTTTCGATGAGGATCTTTCTCCTCTCCAGCTCCTCCATCTTCATGCTGATCTTGCCCTCTTTCAGGGCATCAATTACGCCCTGCTCCAGTGGCTCGAACTCGATGTAGAAGCGGTTGTGGTGATTTGGAGACTTTCCTTCTACTGGACCGGCTCTGCCAGCGACGGACTCGCGATAGACGACGATTGGCGGAGATGTTTTCAGTTCCACGCCACGATCGCGCTGCAGCCTTGTTACTGTAACATCGAGATGCAGCTCGCCCATGCCTGCCATGAGGTGCTCTCCGGTCTCCTCGTTGATGGTGACCTGCAGGGTTGGGTCTTCCTTTGCTATCTGCCTTAAAACCTCAACCACCTTTGGCAGGTCGCGAGTGTTCTTGGCCTCCACAGCCACCGTCATGACCGGCTCAGATACGTGCTTGATCTGCTCGAAGGGGGTCATGTTATCCTCGGTGGATACAGTTGAGCCGACGATTGCGTCTCTCAGGCCTGTGACTGCCGCGATATTGCCCGCCGGGATTTCTTCTACCTCTACCCTCTCAGCACCCATGACGATGCCCGTCTGCTGAATGCGGTTGGTGCTGGCGACGCCTGAGATGTAAAGCTCCATTCCGCGATGAAGAGTCCCTGAGAAGAGCCTTCCTGTGGCCACTTCGCCAGCATGTGGGTCGATCTTGACTTTGTTTATCATGAAGGCAACAGGGCCCTTGGGATCGCAGGTGGCCATCGCCTTTCCAACGGGGCTGTCCCAGTCTCCGTGCCAGATGACTTTAACTCTCTCCTTCTGGGCCTCGATGGGGCTTGGCAGGAACTTGACGACCATATCGTTTACTGCTCTGTAGAGCGGGACCTTTTCTGCCAGCTCCTTCATCTTTCCTGCGCGGCAGTAGTCCACAACCTGCTCAAAGCCGATGCCGGTCTTTTTCATCTGGGGCACGCTTATGGCCCAGTTGTAAAGAGCCGAGCCGAAGGCGATATTTCCCTTGGCTGCATCGAGCTTCCAGCCAGCTTTGTATTTCTCCTCATCCATTCCAGCAATGAGCTTGTTGACATTGTCGATGACCTTTCCCAGGCGAACGGCCATGTCTTTCTTCTCAACCTTCAGCTCATTGATCATGCGATCAACTTTATTGACGAAAAGGACTGGCCTGACGCCCTCTTTCAAGGCCTGCCGCAGCACGGTTTCTGTCTGGGGCATAGCGCCTTCGACCGCATCCACTACGACCACTGCGCCGTCCACAGCACGCATGGCACGGGTTACGTCGCCGCCGAAGTCCACGTGGCCTGGGGTGTCGATCATATTGATGAGATATTCCTTGTCATCCACTTCGTGGACCATGGACACGTTAGCTGCATCGATGGTGATTCCACGAGCCTGCTCCAGGGGATCGAAATCCATGAACAACTGCTTGCCTGCCAGGTCCATGGAGATCATGCCTGCGCCGCCCAGAAGGTTATCAGAAAGGGTTGTCTTGCCGTGATCGATATGTGCCACGATTCCGATGTTCCTGATCATGTCAGGCTTGTCCATCAGAGTCGTTACACGTTCTGCTATCTTCTTCCTCTTGCCCATAATACGCCTCGCGAAGTTTAAGATAAAGATTACAATCCCTATTAGGACTCAAACAGCTCTGATTCAATCTATTTAAGCCTTCG
>DAONDW010000235.1:0-2853 GCA_035402785.1 Methanothrix sp.
TCATGCCCCGTACAGCTTCTTTACTCCCGTCTTGTCCCCATTGCCAAGCGTTCTCTGAGGACCATTATAGAGGTTCATCGCCTGTTCCAGGTCCTTGGTGCGCGGATCGCTGGGCGAGAGGCTTCCTCCGTATTTTGTTGAATAGATGTCATCGAGGCCAACTGTATGGCCAAGCTCGTGCAGGGCTACGCTTTGCAGATCGATTTTGTTCGTGGTCCTGGCGGTATTGAGGTTTGTGGTCCACCTGCAATCCAGGTTATACCAGACATCGGATTCGGTGATTGAGTAGTAGCCGTTGACTTTGACGCCGTTGCTCCACCAGCGGTTCAAACCTAAGAAGCTGTTGCCGAATTTCTTCCAGCCATGAACGCTGTATCCATCTCTTTTTGGCTTGGTGGAGAATGGATTGTCCACCACCTTTTTGGAATCGATCTTGACAGTTGTTCCATCTGCAAAGAGATTGGACGAGACTGCGCTGTCCCAGGTGTTGGCTGCAGAGGAAATTGCGCTCTGCGCGGACGCTGCAGTGATTCCCGATGGCAGGCCGGACGGATTCAGGTAGAGCTGAATCTTGGGGTTCTTCGTGTTCCAGCGAAATCCGGAAAGCTTATACGACGCATATGATCCGCCGGTTGCAGCCGTTGCCGTTGATGATGTTTTGGCTGAGGCTGCTGAGGTATCTGAAATGCTATTTTTCGCAAGGCCCATATTGAGAACGCTTGCCTGAAAGCTGCCAAGGCTCTTCTCGTCTCCAAGCAGCCTCAGTCCAGATACGCCCATGATCTGGCTGTTGCTGTTGGGATAGACAGAATTGAATGAGTCGGTGCTGAGAATCGTGGCATCGTCCAATTTTGCAGATCCTGTGAAATACGCCCTTTCACCTGCTCTGGATGCAAGTCTGGCAGATAAAATCCCCTGCCCTGAGAAGCTTCCCTCTGCTACCACCACGTTTTTCTCGCTCAAAGCTCCTGAGGCAATCTGGCCGCTCTGTCCTTTGATTTCTGTATTTTGAGACGAATAGGTGGCATCGCCCGCATAAATGCTCTGCTGGCTGTACAATGCGCCACCGGTGACGCTTGCCTCCTGGCCTGCGGAGGACACATCGTTTTTGCCAAGCACATTGAGGCTCGTGCTGCCCTCTCCTTTCACATCCTGGCTGAGGCTTCCCGCCTGAGATGAGGCTGAAATGGTGGAAGAGACAGAGAGCGCCCCAACGCTCTGAACATCATTATGCAGGCTGTAATCTGTTCCAGAGAGCGACTGGGAGATATTGTTCGAGCCCGATCCTGATGCATCCAGACCGGCTGAAATCTTATCTCCATCAAGGCTTACATCCTGAAAAGCATACGTGGATGAGTCAAGGGTGAAAATGTTTTGCAGACTTGTCTGTCTTCCTCCTTCGCCTGAACTGAACTGCAGCGATACTCCGTCGACGGGCCCGGCTGCAATGCACAGAATCAGGATGCATGCAGATGCAAATCGCAAGATGCCCTCAGTCATAATGATGCCTTCTTATCAAAGATATAAATTAATTGGCCATATTTCTATTAAAACATATCGCCTTCAGGCATAGTTGGCATTTGCATGGTTCATCATGGTCAGAAAGGACGATATTTTCAATCAAAGCTAAAAGGACGCCATCAGATCTTCGAGAGGACAGCACACCATAAACATATTATTGAAATAAAAAAAGTTTGCCAGTTTGCCTGCCGCACCAAGTGACTGCTTCCAGTTACATAGATGTGGCAAAGACCACAAGAACCATGAAGATGATCGCCAATGTGGCGACGAGATTTTTGGCGTCAGGCTGCTTGATTCCATATGGTTTGGAATATTTTGGTTTATTCAGATAAATTACTTCTGTGGCCTTACTGTATTGGTGCATTGCATCAGTTATCCCTGTTACAGCCATCTCATTCACCTCAATATTGAATTTCCGGTATTTCTGTTGGCCAATTACCTATTTTACCTTTTTGGCTGAAAGGAAAAAACCACGAATGACCCAAGGATTAGCCGATAAATGGACGGCAATGAAAAAACCGTTTGGCCAGAGCTATCACTGGTCTTGCTGCCAGACGGCCTAAAAAGAGAATATTGTGGGCTTACAAATGCTGAAGGGCGAATTGCCTGCCGCTTCGGCCTCAGCCTGGCAGGCAAAGTGAACGGTGGTGATCCTGTCGAGATAGATGGACGGGATTATGCCAGGCACCTGATGAAGCTGCAGGATATCTGATGTATGCAACATTCGGCTTCTTAATCAGGCAAAACCAGATTTCCCTGCACAAGCTGCAGATGAGGATTCCACGCCACTTCCCAGGGATGTCCATCAGGATCTGCAAAATATCCCGAATAGCCACCCCATTCAGCTTTTCGGGCAGGTCTGAGAATGCAGCCACCGGATTTCGCCGCCTGAGATAAGACCAGATCCACTTCGTCGCTCGTTTCTACATTTTGGGCAAGAGTGATGCCGCCAAAACCTCCAGGGTCCTTCACATTGGCATCTAATGCCAGCAAGTCTCGCGGATATAGAGCCAATGCTGTGCCGGTGCTCAGCTTAAATATTGCGAAATCACCGACGCTCGCACTGGACAATAGCCAACCGAGACCATCTCGATAAAACCGGATAGCTATATCCATATCTCGAACCCCCAATGTGATGATATTTAATCGCGATTCCATACATTGGCTATTCCTGCACAATGTATTTGAATGACATGGAAAAGATCTACGGGTTGAGAGTTCATTTGTAGAAATTGCGGCGCAGTGAATGAGGCAAGCGATACCGCTATTGGCAAGCAGTGAAGACTGGCTGGATTGCGCGCTTCCAACAGGATTTAAATGGTGTCTGCCAGC
>DAONDW010000236.1:0-2830 GCA_035402785.1 Methanothrix sp.
CCCCATTCCATCATGACCTGCTCCAGTTCTTCGTATTCCATCGGTTTAGGAATTACGAACATTTCATTCTCGTCCACAGCCTTGGCCAGGCCGAGGTATGCTTTGGCCTGACTGGAATCAGGGGCGTACTGGATGACAGTCTGTTTGTGGATCTCTGACTGGTGGACCACATTGTCCCTCGGTATGAACTGAATCATCTGGCTGCCAAGCTTCTGGGCGAAGTGGGAGACCAAATCCTTTTCCCTGTCCACGTTTCTTGAATTGCAGATGATGCCGCCAAGTCGAGTTCCGCCGGACTCGGCGAACTTCTGGATGCCCTTGCAGATGTTGTTTGCAGCATAGAGGGCCATCATCTCTCCTGAGGCCACGATGTAGATCTCCTGAGCCTTTCCTTCACGGATTGGCATGGCGAATCCTCCGCAGACGACATCGCCAAGGACATCGTAGAAGACGTAATCCAGATCGGGTGTGTAGGCTCCCAGATTCTCGAGCAGGCCGATGGAGGTGATAATGCCTCTGCCAGCACAGCCAACTCCTGGCTCAGGGCCTCCGGACTCGACGCATTTGATGCCACCAAATCCGGTCTTCAGGACATCATCCAGTTGCACATCACCTTCTTTTCTGAGCGTATCGAGAACTGAAGGCTGCTTCTTGCCGTTCATCAGGAATTTCACAGAGTCTGCTTTGGGATCGCAGCCTATCTGCATGATCTTCTTACCCATAGTGGAAAGGGCTGCAGTGAGATTCTGGGTGGTGGTCGACTTGCCAATGCCGCCTTTGCCATAGATTGCAACTTGTCTCATTTAACTCCAAATTTGTTCATATAATATCATTTAATATCATTTCATGGCCCACTTGATAGTGAGCTGCATCGAATCATGGCCACTGTACGAATCCCAAAAGCTGAAGAAAATCTCAACTCATGGGGGAAATCTACTGAATAAGAGGCGGCTCTGGCCATTTTCAGGCCACCTCATGAGGCAAATTTTATAGGCTAATCCATTTCTTTGTCAACATAGGCGCTTAATTCACCTCCAAAAGTAAACGCATCACGATAATATATTTAATTATTTGAGCAAAATACATAGAACATATGACCAAAAACGGGTCGTATCTCAAATATTATGAATATGATGCTAACGCCCTTTTTTCTGCAGTCTCCTTGCGTTATAGTTTTGAGTTAATCGATTTCAGTATTTGGATAAAATCGTTTATCTGCCTTTGAATCCGGTCCAAAAGACGCTCAAATGCCTCGCAGTCCGGTCCGGCAACGGCCACTGCTGCGCCCTGCCAGCGTGCTGCATCCAGGCCAACCTCTGAGAAATGCAGCTCGAAGGCCGCCATATCTTTTGGAGCAGTCTTCATGTCGAGCATGTACCACCATAAAACGATCCATCCCCGCTCATTCGCCTCTAAAAGCAGCCTTTCCGACAGAAGCATATCATCTGGATCGATATAGGGCGGATCGATAAGAAGCAGCTTTGGCAGAAGGTCACCTGAAGAAAAACGTCTAAGCCATGAGAGGACTCCATGAAAGCCATCTGCCTGATGAAATACTGGCATCGTCACGTGGCACGGCCCATATACTGGAGATTCAGAGGACACAGGAGATGCATGAGATTTAGAAGACAGTGGAGAATCAATAGATGCAGCGGCAGTGGATATGAATTTCTGCCAGGAGGCTGCCACATCCTGATCTGTGTCCCAGATTTCGGCCTTCAGTCCAGTGCCCTTTCTTCGGGCAAGCTCATAGATGAGCCTCGCAGATCCTGGATAGAGCAGGCCATTTCGATCAGGAGAAGAGATATTTGCATTCAATTCAGCCAGTATTTGAAAATAGCAAAAATTGCTGAGGGAAGGCAGGAATGGCCAAAGTCGGCCTATTCCGCCCTCCCAATCACCAGACGCTTTCAGGGAATAATGGGGGTGTCCCACATGGCTTTCTGCATAAACCAGGCTGCTGTCGGGGTCGAGGAGGCAATTTGCCGCCTCCAGCAGCAGGAAATGCTTCCAGACATCACCCGCATTGCCCGCATGCACTCTGTGATCGTAATGGCCCATTGGGGCTTTTCTATCCTACTCCTGGTACATCTTCTTAGCGATGCGGAAGGCCTGGGCCGGGCTCGCAGTGGCGATCTTCTGGGAGTCGTCAAAGGATGCCTTTGATGCGGCTGCCGTGGCCGCTGCAGTTCGCAGGAGCTTCTTGTCCACCTCATTGGTCAGCCAGCGTGCTCCGCCTATGCCCACCAGAACCGCTCCAGCAATCGACGATATGGAAACAGTCACCTCTGCGCTTCCCATTCCAGAGGTCGCTCCCCAGACAACCACGCTGCTGAAGGCTCCATAGAGCCCCCAGGAGATGAAGGCTGCCACCGCTCCTAATATTATGTTGCCAGCAAATCCAGGACGGATGACGACCACATCTCCCGCAGTCTCTTCGCTCGGCCTCACAAAGCCGTTGTCGCTCACCAGCGCATTGACTATTCCGCCAACTGCGCCGCTCAGCATCACTATTCCAATTGGTATCAACATCGACGTGTCCATCTACCCCCTCGATTCGAACTCAGGAGAACTGCATCCATCCCCTCAGATGGCAGAAGTCATCCCGGATCCCTGCACTCACTTTATCTGATAATAATTTTTTTTACAATGATTTGTATTCATACTATTTGAACCTTTTTGTCGAGCTAGCTTTGCATACGATTTCGAATTCAAAGGCAATTTTCATTGGCTCTTTGTTTTCACCAACTCAATTTTGACCCGTCTATTTAAGGAAACGCCAATTCGTTTTTGATCCACCCTAAGAAGGAAAGCCTTCCCTCTCCAAGTA
>DAONDW010000237.1:0-2826 GCA_035402785.1 Methanothrix sp.
AATTGGTTTACGTTTACCCGATGGAAAGCAGCAAAGACATGACGAAGATGCTCGACCTCGAGTTCTGGAAGCGGCTTGGGCCCACAGTTCGAGAGTGCAAGGCCATGGGCCTTGACAAAGCCGACATGTGTCTCTACATCAAGGCGAAAGATGAGCTTGCAGCCGAAGCCCAGAAGCTTCTCGCAGATACTGATGCCAAAGAGCTGAAGGGCGAGGAGGGGCAGATGCTTCTCAAGGCATTCAGAGACGAGGCCGAGGCTGCAGAGGCCGGAATGGGCGCGATGTTCGGATAAAGCCATCTGAACAGTCCAAGCCGTCCTTCAGATTACGCATTCAAAAAATTGGTGTATTCAAAAAAGACGGGGATTTCACCCGTTATTTTTTTTATATATTTATAAATAACTGAATCATTCATGATCCCGATTTCATCCCGCCTCCGGATAGGTCCACAATCCCTGATAAGGCACATGAAGCCATGACTCGTAATACTCTTTATGCACTGCCTCCGGATCAAGATCAGCCATTTCCTCTGGATAAAATAGCCTGGCCAGATACTGAGCCCCGATAAAGCCCCTCACAGCCTCGATCAGGTATGCATCGAGGACATAGAGCCTATCATTTCTAACAGCATCGGTTTTGTTCAGTCCTTCCCTCACTTTCGCCTGTTGTATCAACTGCGTGGCATTATTTGCGTCCTGCTGGAGATATCCGGTGAAGTAGTCAAAGGCCGGAAAGATTATTGCCTGAGGGTTTTCTTTGAGCACCCACTCCGGATCTACAGTCGGATAGCGCAATGAGAGATTCTCTTCCGGATTCAGAGGGCCTGCAATATTATCGCCTCCTGCCAGAGTGATGACATCATCCAATCCCGATAGCTTCGAACCAGTGTACCAGGGAGTATCTGACCATTCTCCATAAACCCTTATCCTGGAACTGGCATCTATTTTATCCACATCCTTCTTCAGCGAATCAAGCGTGCTTTTTTTCCAGGAGATGAACTCTTGAGCACGCTCCTTTTCTTCAGGGCCCAGGATATCGGCCAGGGTGCAAAGCTCTCCATCAAATGCGCTTTGCTGATTGAAGGGCAGACATACAACATTTATCCCAAGAGGAGTTAGCTTTTCGTCTACCTGCGCCAGATATTTGGGCTGAACAATTACAAGATCAGGCTTAAGTTCTATGATCTTCTCATAGTCCGGCTCCCTGTACGTGCCCACAACCGGCCTGTCCTCAATTCCGGGCAGATAAGCATACTGCGCCTTCGATCCTTTTTCCACACCTACTATTTTGTCCTGTGCTCCCAGAATGTAAAGCGGCTCATAAGACCAGGCCACGATTGGCACTATCCTTTCAGCCGGATTATCGAAAATTATGCTCCTGTTCGATGAATCAACAATCGTTTTTGGATAGCCATCAATGCCAATCGCTGGCATAGCTGCCAGAAAAAGGCAGAGGACCAGCGCCATAGACAATGATCTTTTCATATATTCACGTCCGAGAGATCATCACGGGCTTCATCATCCACACGATCAAGCGTGGGGATAGAAAAATGCCCCCTTGTTTCTGACATCATAATCAAGACCCATCATGTTCACATATTCCTGATGAGCAGCCACCGGATCCAAATCTGAAAATCTATCTGGATAGAACCATTTGGCCAGAAGCATCAGGGCGCTCGGATAGTTCGGAGTCACAGCATAGTCGTTGGTGATTATGTAGACCCTGTCGTTCTTCACAGCCGAGACGTTATCAAAGCCCGGCAGTGACTCAATCTCCTGGGCATACTTTTGCAGAAGGCTGTCGTTTTCGTTTTCATAGGGCCTGATGCCCTTGCCCATTGCCCGGCCCACAATGACATCCGGATTTTGCGCGAGAACCCATTCTGTCTCAATATCTCCGTACTCCATGGCAGTGTCCAGATATTTGGAAAGGTGACCTGATGCAATGTTCTTTCCTCCTGCCATCTCCACCAGCTTGCTGGCGGCATGTCCTGAGCCAATGGCTGTTCGGGATACGAGCGGCTTGTCACCCTCCGGAGTGCTCTCCAGATAGACCTTGATGCGATCGTCCTCTGAAATGCCTGCAACTCTGTCCTGCACCTGTGAGAGACAACGGTCGTGCCACTGCAGATACTTGCTGGCCTTATCCCTTGCTCCAAGAAGAATACCAAGGAGCTTGACCTTTTCTCTCATGGCATCAGGTCCAAGTCCGCTGCACTCGCAGTCAAACTTTAAAACCTTGATTTCAGGCGGAAGCTTGGCATCAAGTGCATCTTTTGTCGGATAAAATGTATAAGCCAAAATCGCATCCGGCATACTGTTGACAACTGCCTCAATATCAGGCTCCGCGCCACTGCCGATGCTCACATCCCTGCTCATCTCTGGAAACCTGCTGGGCTGCTCTGCAAATGTGTCCCTGACGCCCACGATTTTATCCTGTGCTCCCAAAAGCTGCAAGATCTCAGCGCACTGATGGGTGTATATAACCAGCCTCTCCAGGGGCTGCTTGACTGTCACAGTCCTGTCGTCTGAATCGATGATGGTGATCTCGCTTTGTGTGCCATTTATGATCTTCTCCACCTGCCGCAGATCAGCTTCATCGATCTTGCTGCTGTTGTCAGCATCAGAGAGAGCAGTTGCCTGCGCTTTTCCTTCAATTATTTCCTGCAAATATTTCAGGTCCAGATCATTCACGTCATCATCCATATTTGCATTGCCGAAGACGTGCAGGATGTAGTCTCCTGCTCCGACAGGCAATATCAGGCAGCATAGCGCCAGTAGCATCATCATCGAGCCTTTCATGCATATCACTTCATTGAATTCTGTT
>DAONDW010000238.1:0-2823 GCA_035402785.1 Methanothrix sp.
CTATCTCAGGCCTTCATCGCCCGGCTCTCATCTATCACAATGTAGTCCTTGATGGCCACGACTGAGGCGAATGGTATGAGCACAAATCTGCCATCCTCCCTGTACTTTATTCGATTCAGCTCCCTGTCCGGCTTGACCTTCAAGTCAGCCAGCTTTCCAGTTCGGACATCGAATGTCACATCATCCAGACTCCCCAGCACCATGCCGTCTATGTTCACTATCTCCTTTCCAGCAATGCTCCCAGAGAACACCTTTCCCATTCCCGAACACTCTCCCCCTATTTTTTCCCCTTCCATTTTTCGAATTTGAATTAAATCTTAATTAAATTTAAATTGAATTTAATTGAACCTGATTCAATTAAATCAAATTAGGATCTGATTGAGCCTTATTTGAAAAAATTTGAATCACGTCAGGTCTTGGATCTTAAAATCACCTGTAGCCGATGAGCGATGGCGGATCGACTCTGATTCCTCCCTTGAACCTCTCGCTTATGCGCTCATAGTAGCTGACCATGTTCTCCTCCAGGCTTGGCCTGACCTTTTTGAGAGCCTCTCGGAAATGGTTCATATCCACCTTTACGCCATCCTCGCGTAAAGCAAGCATCGCAGCCTCCCGGCAGAGCGAGTCCAGATCAGATCCCACGTATCCCTCAGTCAGCTCTGCCAGCTCCTCCAGGCTCACGTCTTCGCCCTTTGGCATCATGGCAGTATGAATCTTGAGAATCTCGTGCCTTCCCAATTTGTCCGGCGGCCCGACCAGAAGCATTCGATCAAACCTTCCAGATCGCAAAAGCGCCGGGTCCAGAATATCCGGCCTGTTGGTGGCACCTATGACCACAACATCCTTGAGTGCCTCCAGGCCGTCAAGCTCCGCGAGAAGCTGATTTACCACCCTCTCCATTGTGTGGCTTCCCTCATCTGTGCCCCTCATGGGTGCAATGGAGTCCAGCTCATCGAAGAATATGATGGCGGGCGAGACCTGCCGTGCTTTCCTGAAGATCTCCCTTATGGCCTTTTCTGATTCGCCTACCCACTTAGAGAGCATCTGCGGCCCCCTCACGCTGATGAAATTGGCTGCAGTCTCTGTAGCCACCGCCTGGGCAATCATCGTCTTTCCAGTCCCTGGAGGCCCATAGAGCAGAATTCCCTTGGGCGGACGGATCCCCATCTTCCGGAACTTCTCCGGATTCTTGAGAGGCCATTCAACTGCCTCGACCAGCTCCTGCTTGAGCATGCCAAGCCCCCCCAGGTCCGTCCAGCTTACCCTCGGAACCTCCACAAGCACTTCTCGCATGCTGGAGGGCTCAATCTCCTTGAGGGCCTCCTCGAAGTCCTCTCTTTGGACCTGCATATTTTCTATTATCTCGGCTGGGATCTCGTCTTCTGTGGTCAGATCTGGCAAATAGCGGCGTAAAGCCCTCATGGCCGCCTCCTTGCAGAGGGCATTGATGTCTGCCCCCACAAAGCCGTGCATCCTGTCTGCCAGGCTCTCCAGACCCACGTCCTCCTGGATAGGCATGTTGTGCATATGAATCTGCAGGATCTCGATTCTTCCCGCCCGGTCCGGCACTCCAATTTCAATCTCCCTATCGAATCTGCCGGGTCTCCTGAGCGCCGGATCGATGGCCTCCTCGCGATTGGTGGCGCCTATTACCACAACCTGCCCGCGCTCTTTCAGGCCATCCATCATCGCCAGGAGCTGGGCCACCACCCGTCTCTCAACCTCTCCCGTGACCTCTCCTCTCTTGGGTGCAATCGAATCGATCTCATCAATGAAGACTATGGAAGGAGCCGCCTTCTGAGCTTCGTCGAAGATCTCCCTCAGACGCTGCTCGCTCTCTCCATAGTACTTGGACATTATCTCTGGCCCGGCAATCGAAAAGAAATTGGCTCCGCTCTCATTTGCCACTGCCTTGGCGATGAGGGTTTTTCCAGTTCCCGGCGGTCCATAGAGCAGCACACCCTTCGGCGGCTCAATGCCAAGCTTCTGAAATACCTCAGGATGCTTCATGGGCAGCTCAATCATCTCGCGGACCCTTTGAACCTCAGCTCTCAGCCCGCCCACATTCTCGTAGGTGGTGCCGGTAGCTCTGACTGAGCGAATGCTCTTGGAGGGCTTTTCTAAAAGATGTATTTCCGTATGCTCGCAGATGACAACCACATCGCCAGGATGCGTCTCCGTGACCACCAGGGGCACAGCCTCCATGCGGCCAGCAAATGGATGAGTCCCTGAACTCATGATTGGCAGGATGTCTCCAGACACAACAGGCCGCTTAAGCGTCTGTCTTCTGATCGTGTCTGCAGCCTCATCTCCATATTGCATATGCGATCCGGATGGTGGTGCGAGGACGATCCTCTGGGCATCGGAGAATTTCGCCTTTCTGACCTTCACGCGGTCTCCTATGCCAACGCCTGCATTCTGTCTGATGAAACCATCAATCCTTATATAATCCTGAGACCAGTCCTGCCTATCAGCGCGCCAGACCTTGGCTGCAGTCACCCTTTTCCCCTCAATTTCAATGATGTCTCCAGGAGAGAGCCTGAGCGTTAGCAGGGCATTTGGGTCCAGTCGAGCAATTCCCCTGGCTGAATCATTGGGATAGGCTTTGGCTACCTTGAGAAGAATATCTTTCACTTCCCGCACACCTTATCACTATTTTAGCCCAAGCGATATAAGTTTATCCGATGTCAGAATTGGCTAATTCCTCCCGGCTTTTCCGTAGCATGTGCAATCGAATACCTCTTTTGCATCAGTTCCGGACTTCATCTCATCAAGGTACGAGGCATCTTCCCACTCGTTGTTGCAGCATGGCAGCCAGCTTGT
>DAONDW010000239.1:0-2797 GCA_035402785.1 Methanothrix sp.
CCAGGTATCGATAAAGGGCCAAAAGCTCGCTTAATTCGTTTTTTCTGACTGTGCGGATATCCTCATCCATGCGGTTTTTCCACTTCGTTTTCCCCTTCATTTCCTATTGCATTCCCCACTACGCCGTCCACAGTTTCATATAGATAAATTGTTTTGCTATTTTGCTTGAGAGATGCTGGCATGATCATAACTTCCCTGAATTTGAGCGATACAGTTCTGTTCTTGGGGATGGCTAGCTTCCTGGCAGGGCTGGTATGTTTGATGCTCTGGCTCCCCATATCACGAAAGCCATATGTAATAAGAGTCTCAGAGATATATCTGCGTAGCGATAGGATAGGATGAAAAAATGAAGGAAGATATGGATAAAAGGGCTCGCATCAATTTTTGGATTGATGCTTTGGCCTTTCTGAGCTTTGTAATATGCACTGTCTCTGGATATGCAATCATGGATGGAGAGCACGGCCTGCATCAAGGGAATGGCATCAATTCCAATCCGATAGATGCAACTGATTTCCTGGGAATTGAGCTTCGTGTATGGTCGCATCTTCATCTGCTGACCGGATGGATTCTTGTGGTCCTTGTCATTGTGCACATGGTCGTTCACCGACGATGGATTTCGGCTGCGGCATCCAAATCCATTTGGCCTGGACGTTAGCTTTTTTTTATTTTTCGATAGGCGAAATTCCTGAAATTTATCAGGGTGCTTTTATAGCAAGATTCAAGAAAAGATTCATAAAAAGATTCATGAAAAATGTTTATAAGACCGCCTATTTCACATTGCTGATAGCCCATTTTGTGTCCTTCCACCAATCGCCATCCAACAGAGTGGCATTATAGCCCATGAGCCTGAGGCTGTAGAATAGGGAGTAAGCCTGAGGAGTGCCATAGACAATGACTGGCGAGGACGGATCGAGACGGCGATCGAAGAGGTCCTTCAGGATATCTGCCCCTTTAATCCTGGAATTGTCATAGATCTTGTCCAGTGAGAGGCAGATCGACTCATTGCCAAGCCTGCTCATTCCATAGTCTGAGAAGTCACGTGCATCGAGGACACGAACATTTGCAAGGGATAGACGGCTCTCAAGGTTGTCAGGCGTCACAAGCAGCCACGGTACGATGCTGGCGGTGTAATTTACCTGTTGAGGAGAAACCGCATTTGTGACCAGGCTCACTCCAGCCTCCTTAGCAGCAGAGAGGCCTCCGTCCAGCAGGCTGATGTTATTCTGACCCAGATAGGACAGAGCCCAGAAGACAAATGCTTCGTCCTGGTTCGAGCTGCCGCAGATGAGGAGATGATCTGCTTTTTTCACTCCTGCCTTTCCAAGTGCATCTTCCGCTGCAGCCACATCCAGGATGCCATCTTTTTGCAGCTCTTTCCAGTACAGATTTCTTGCTCCGGATATGTGTCCGGCCAGGTAATCTTCCCCTGGCCTCACGTCCAGGATGATCCTGTCTCCCTGGAAGGCAGAGGGTGCGGGGCTCGTGATAAGCCCTGGCAAAGCATAGCTTTTTGCAGGATCGATCCTGTTCGTGGCTGCAGTCTCTTCTGAATTCTGGCTGTCTGCCTGCTGGCCGCTCATTTGAGCTTTTTCATAGGCATCCTTTTTCTTCAGCCAGCCTTCCAGGTCAGTCCAATCAGGACATGTGGGACAGAACTCGCCAGTCTCAGTTCCGGCCAGGGCAGAAATCATCAGGATGCTTGCGAAAAGTGCCGAAAAGAGGCAGAATATCATCGCCACTGCTGCCATCTTCTTCAGCCGAATAAATCGGGAAACTCCGCCATCCATAGTTGAATTCACTCGCTTTAAAAGGTATCATGCGACTATTTCAGGTTTACTGAAGGTGAGGGATGCATTGGGGGAAAATATAAATACAACAAAGATGTTCATCAAAGTAGCAAAAAGTACGTTGATGTACTAAAAATTACATTTGATTATGAGTCAAAGAAAAAACGATAGAAACTGGTAGAAAGAAACGGAGTGTGCTAATTTGAGAGGGACTTCTATTCGCATGGAAAGGATATTCAATCGCAGCACCAGAAACGCAGTCATAATTCCAATGGACCACGGAGTGACTGTTGGGCCGATAAAGGGCATAAAAAGCGTCAAGGCCATAGCCGATGCCGTGGCTTCAGGAGGAGCCGATGCGGCAATTGTGCACAAGGGCGCAGCAGTCTTCGGCCATCGCGGCTATGGCCGGGATCTCGGACTGATCATCCATCTCTCTGCATCAACGACCCTGGGGCCAGACCCAAATAACAAGGTACTGGTGGCGACTGTAGAAGAGGCCCTGAAAATAGGTGCGGATGCTGTGAGCATACATGTCAATGTCGGTGCCGAGGATGAAAGCAATATGCTCTGTACTCTGGGTGAGATCTCCCGCCACTGTCAGGATTGGGGCATGCCTCTTCTTGCAATGATGTATCCCCGTGGAAAGAAGATCAGCGACGAATATGCAGAGGAGTACATCGCTCATGCCGCCAGAGTGGGCGCTGAGCTCGGGGCTGATATAGTCAAGACCAATTACACCGGAGACCCTGACAGCTTTGCAAGGGTTGTGGATAGCTGCCCCATTCCCGTTGTCATAGCCGGAGGGCCGAGGATTGATTCAGAATTGGATCTTCTCAGCATGGTTGAAGGAGCAATATCGGCTGGGGCACGGGGAGTGGCCATAGGCAGAAACGTCTTTCAGCATGACGATCCGGAGCTGATCACCCGTCGCATCTGCGGCGTAGTGCATAAAGGCATGAATGCCAGGGAAGCTGCAGAGATGTCAAGGGATGACTCAGGCAAATCCA
>DAONDW010000240.1:0-2767 GCA_035402785.1 Methanothrix sp.
CCAGCGGTCGCATCTCCAAATGTGTAGAAGTACAGCTTGCGAGCCAGCTCGTAGCTGCCATCTTTGATGGTATTGGCACTGGGTGCAACGCCGTCCAGGGTGATCATGCCCACCTGGCCGTCCTCGGCATAGGAGAAACCAAGATATCCAATGGCCTTATCGCTGCCTGTTATGGCTGTCCTTACCTCGGCATTGCTTCCGGCGACTGTGTTGACTCCTGGAGTCTCGGCTGCTTTGCTGCCCATGATGTCCTCGTTGAAGGTGTCTCTTGTGCCTGATCCCTGCTCTCTGGCCACGACCAGGATCTGATCATCTGGACCGCCAAGCTCCTTCCAGTTAGTGATCTCGCCGTTATAGACCTTCTTGACCTGATCCTTGGTAAGAGTGGTCACGCCCGCATCGTAGATCTGCTTGCTCACAGCAATCACTATGCCGTCGTAGCCGACCAGGTTTTCCTTGAATTTGTCTCCGAACTGGGAGATCTCGTCAGATGTGACCTCACGGGAGGCCATACCTATATCGGAATTTCCCTCTGCAATGTTCTTGATGCCAACGCCGGTGCCGCCGCCAGTCACAATCGCCTGGTAGTCAGACTGCCCGGCATTGAAGGCCTCAGCTCCGCCTTCTGCCAATGGCAATACCGTGGTCGATCCAGAGACACGAACCGTCTCCGTGGCCATGACCATTGTGGTGCATGCAGCACCCAGGATCAGGGCGACGATTAGAACGCTCAACTGCTTTAACACTGAATTCACCGGGCGAGAGATTGAGTAGATGATATGTAAAGCTAATCAAAATAAAATATATCTTCAGCATTACATAGGGTATAGAATCATAAAATATATACACTATATTCCTGAATGATTTATGAAATCCACATATCTGTGCGATTTCCAGAGTCTTCGCAGTTCATCTCTGACAGTCACGGAGTATATGGAGTATATAGAGTATATAGACAATATAGAGATATTTAGTTTAATGTGCGAAAGAATATATCCCACTAGAACAATGAGGAAATCCGTAATTGTGCTTTATAGATGGGAGGATACAGCAGTGCTCGAATTTGGCAGATATGAGAATTCCCGAAAAAGCGAGAGCATGCTCGGCCTTTTGGGATATTACGAAGCGATTTTAAATCGAAAGGGATTGATGAGCCGGATCGGAGAAATCAGGTCTTTGAAGCTTGGATTGACTCTGGATCTGCTCAAGATGGTCAATATCGCTGAGGATCTCAAGGCCAATTTGATCTCCTCCCTGGTGAGCGCCTGGGTGATGAATGGCGACGATGGTCCCTCTGATGAAGGCAGAGAGGATATATCTGCGATGCTGTCAAGCATTTCTGCGGTCAGGAAGAGTGCTCAGATGGTGCTACATAAATGCAATTCAACTGACCCTGTACAGCTTGATGTTGCAGTTATGTTCGCATTGCCTCTTATGTCTCGCGACCTGAAAAATGACGCTGTTCCGGAGATCAGAAAGCTGCTCAACGAGGCGATGGAGAGCTTCGCAAATAGCAAACAACGGGAATCGACACTCTGCGCCTGAGCAATCTCGTCGCAAAACCGGGCATGCTGCCTGCCAACCCATCAGATTCATTTATATCGAAATTACATAATTGATAGTTTATTTTAGTTGTTATATGGATTTACAGGGACCCCGGCCTCTGTAAAACATATACTGAATAGAGATAATAGACACCAATATATTCTAATTGCATAAAGTATATGAAAAAAGGGATGCTATTATCCACGGATGAATCAGAGAGATGCTGCGACAGGAATCCTCTCACCAGTCGATGCAAGAGATCTCAGGAGATGCGGCTGGCAAGCAGCCGATCTGCATGTCCATACCCTTTTCTCCCCGGATGTCATCTCAGTTGAATCTCTGTGCCCTGAAAGGCTCTATCAGAGGTCAAGAGCGATGGGTATGGATTTTGTGACATTCACAGATCATGATTGCATGACCGCATACAGGGACCTGAAACCAAAAAACGACCTTATCAGCGGAGTGGAGATCAAAATCAAGGATATGTTCTGCGTTGGACATACCATCCATATCAACGTCTATGATCTGGATCAATGCCAGTTTCGGAATCTGGAAAACATTGCACTAGCTGGAGACCTTCATCGGTTCCTCGATTCTCTGAGAGATGACGATCTGCCTTTTGTTTACAACCACCCGCTCTGGTTCGAGCCGGGAGAGAGACCCAATCTGGCTGCCATACCGGAGCTTATCAAGCTCTTTCCTGTCATTGAATATAACATGCATCGCGTGCAGAGGAAAAATGAGATCATCATGGAGCTGGCCAGAAGATTTGAAAAGGGGTTGGTCGCCTGCACTGACACCCATTCTGGCATGATGGGACAGGCCTATACGCTCTCTTTTGGGGAGAGCTTCCGCGAGTTCTATAAAAATATCGTCCGGGGAAGATCGTTCATTGTTGTCAGAGACCTGACCAAAAATGACCTCTCTCAGGAGATGACCGTCTGGCTGGACCTTCTCTCAAGCATTGATGCAATCCAGAAGAAGAAAGAGGTCCGGACAGGAATGGCCCATCTGGACAGGCTCATCTCTGTGCTGTCCAGCAAGTCGTTTAGGGAATTTCCGCGTCTGTATCGTGCCACTCTGGCTGCAGCCTACAGGATTGCCAGCTCAGGACTGCCTGCGGCATTGTATATAAGAAGTGAGTGCTCTAAAATCTGTGAGATTGAGCAAATCCTCGGCTGTCGTTTCCAGTGAATTGGCTCAGTTTTGGATTATGCTTTCT
>DAONDW010000241.1:0-2760 GCA_035402785.1 Methanothrix sp.
GATCTTCCAAGAATCTTTCCCCTCATCCTCCATGCAAGAGCAGCGAGCAGGGCGAGAGATGCAGCAATGGCAGAAGCGGGCCAGAGGCTCATTATGCCTGCTTCTTTCAGGGTGATAGTCAGCGGTGAAATTATCTTTTTTTCATTGCAGCAGATCTCACAGCCGAGCTGATAGTCCTGAGATGCAGCAGCGTCGCCGTTCGCCCTCACAGAAAAGGCAGCGACTGCTAATGATCCTGGAAGAAGGTCTCCAAGCGCCACGGGTCCTGCATCCTCGGAAAAAAACGGAGGCACAGTCAGCAGCCTGGCAGTGCAGTTGTGAAGAGCAGCCTGGCCGCCGTTTTCGATTGCGGCCATCAGGCTTCCGGAAGCTCCTGGATAGAGGCTGGAGCTGATGCCTGTGATTTTCAGTGGCTCGCTGTTTCCTGTCAAGAATATCGGGATAGTGATGTTGTCTTTTTCTGCCTCGAAGAGCGGAGACGCCAGCCCATCTCTCACGCTCACGTCCACCTGTCTCTCCCAGGACACTTCCAGAAGCAGATCATGCCATCCAGATGTATTTTTTTCAGCAGTAACATTGAACTGCAATAGAGCCCTTCTTCCGGATGCCAGGGCATCGATATTCACCGGCTTTTCATCAGCGCGGATTGGCCCTTTTCCTCTGAGAACGGCATTGATGCTGAAGGCATCTGAGCCATTCATCTCAGCTTTCATCTCCTGAAGGATGTCCTCCTTTGGGCCGCTTTCATTGATGGGCATAAGCTCCTCCAGACGGCCAATGTTTGCAAGGCTTATCTGCAGGACAGTCTCTTTCCCGGGCTCAAGGGACGGATTGACCGCGGAGGCTACGAGAACGGGCTGACCAATGGACTTGTAGTGGTCGTCTTCAAAGAAGATGATATCTTCTGCCATGCTCGGTACGGCAGAATGGAGCAGAAGGCAAGCAATCAGGAGGATCTGCAGGAACTTCATCTTCATAGCAGCGCAAAGACCACGCCATCCACTGTGGGGATGAGCCTGTGCTTGTCACCTCTCAAATTTTGGCAGTAAAATATATTCATGCTTGCAGGGAAGTATCATATTCGTACCATCTTGGGTTATTGCCAATCCTGGCTTAAGCTTTTTCCTGAAAGCAAAAAGTTAGAAATGAATTGGTATGTTATCCGCACCCACCGCATGAACCAGCTCCGCCAGCGGTTGAAGTTGTGGTTCCCCGTGAGCCGGAGATGGGATACATGATATTCATATATCCTGTAAGATTGTTTTTGACCCTGTTCTGAGCATAGCCTGACAGGTCCAGCACAGAGCTGCCTGTGGAGCTGGCGTCGCTGGTTGCAGGCTTTTCGTCAAGGCTCACCGGAGCTGTGACTGTGCTGTTATCATTGGTTTCATTCAGAGTGCTGTTGGTCGGATTCGTTTCATTCTGGATGGCATTTTCAGTCTGCGTTGTCTGCTCTCCGCTTGAAAACGAGGACATCTGCAGATTCAGGTCGCCCATATAGACCATCGATCCTCCTGGTGACCACTGGGCCGAGGCGATGAAGGCCAGAGCCAGAAAGGCCGTCGCCAGGATTATAATCGCGCATTTCGATGAAGTCATATAAACCGCTCTTCCTCAAATGGAAATTATCTGAATTTCATAAGAATAGCAAAAATAAAATTGTGTGCCCGCGTTGGGGCACATTGATGCTTTGCGATTCAAGCCTTTTTACTTGGGTGGCCACATGTCCTTCATCCAGCCGACGATTCTGCCGGAATCCTCTGGGCCGACCATGATCTTGGCCTTGCCTGCAAAGAGATCCTCGAGCTCGCCGGAGAACTTGGCTGCCATGCCGGGCAGAACAAGTGCTGGGAATTTCTGGGCCTTCCAATCGAAGCCTGCCTCATTGAAGGAATCCAGGATCTTGGTTGGAGTGAGCTGGCCGCCAGCAACTGAAGCCTGCACGCCGATGCCGTCAGTGTTGATGGAGATGATGTAGGCATCGATGCCGTTGGAGGCGATATCGGACTCCACGGTGTAGTATGTCAGGGCGAAGTTGGTGGTCAGGAAGACTGGTGACTCGGGTCCGGGTGTGCCAACCTTGTAGATGCCGGGCTTGACCTGAACAGGCGTCCTCGGGTCAGTGTAGATGTTGAAGCGCAGATGCATATCGGGCATCATGCTGTGGGCCTCGAGGGAGTGCTTGATCATGATGGCTCCGCCGCGGATGACAAAGGCTGCTGTCAGGACTGACTCCCAGTAAGATGCGCGAACCGGATCGTCTGTGGTGAGCCATGCATTGATTGGCAGAACCATGACCGGGTAGGCGATATCCCTCTGGGCTTCCTCAACAGCGGCTCTCCTCAGGTTGATGAAGTTGAGCAGAGTCTGCTGCAGCATCTTGCCGTTCGGGGCTGTGCCTGGGTCGAGGACCAGATCGGTGAGGCCCATGCTGGCAAATGTGACTGCCATGGACTTCAGGCCATCCAGATCGAAGGGCACGCTGAGGGTGACAGGCACCTTGTAGTCGAAGGCGAGCTGAGCTACTTCCTTCCAGTTGTCCTTGTTGGCTGCATAGATGAGTGGCTTCTCCTTGGCTGCGACTTCAAGTCCTGCCTTGAGAACTGCTGGATTGAAGGAGCAGAGGATGAGCGGGAAGCCGTTGCCGTTGGCGAGCACAGTCTTGACGCATGCTGCGAACTTTGCCGGGTCATCGGTGACAGACCGGACGGCGATCATCTCGACGCCCTGCCACTTTCCGATGTAGAACTTGCGCCAGGT
>DAONDW010000242.1:0-2757 GCA_035402785.1 Methanothrix sp.
GCTGAGGTTGGTGGCCTCCATATAGGCACCATTGAACTTTGCTCCGCTGAGGTTAGAAGTGTATATTCTGGCCTGACAGAGGCGAGCACCTGTGAAATTCGCCTGGCTTAAGTTTGAGCCGATCATATTCGCGGCCACGAGGTCAGAGCCCGTGAGGTTTGAGCCAAAGAGGCTTGAACCGTGCAGATCGGCCTCCTCGAGATCTGCATAGCTCAGACTGGCCTGCTCAATTCTGGCATCTGACAGATTGGAGCGAACGAGCGAGGCATAGCTCAGGTCTGCATGGCTCAGATCCGATCCCTGCAGCTCGGACAGACAGAGGTTCTTCTTATAAAGTTCCATGTAGCTGAGATTCTCATCAATCAGGCTGGAATGCGGCTGGAATGGCATGTTGAGGATTGTTCTGTTTGCAGGGAGACTATTCAGGGGTATTTTCAGCCTCATGAGCTCGAAGTAATCGAATATATACTGGTTTGAAACTTTTTTTACCACTGGGATTCTGTCAGCCCTCTCACCGTGGAGGATTTGAATGGCCAGATCTGCGGCTTCATCGCCCTGGTAATAGCTGCTGACCAGTTTTCCGCCAACAATTCCGTATCCCATATA
The DNA here is from genome assembly GCA_035402785.1 of Methanothrix sp. Taxonomy (GTDB): domain Archaea; phylum Halobacteriota; class Methanosarcinia; order Methanotrichales; family Methanotrichaceae; genus Methanothrix. The sequence continues at coordinate 607 of DAONDW010000242.1, forward strand.
AAAATCATAAACGCTGTATATGGGAACCTCGGTTGCCGAAGAAAGCAGTGTGACGACATCGACATATGTTAAATAAGCGCCGGCCCGGTCCCGATTGAATGTCATGAGAAGAATGAGGCTGTCTTTTGGAAGAGCGGCAGCTTTCTCTGATAGCTCCTCAGATGTCAGGTTCTCTGAGAATTCGAATGAGACGTTGCCTGAGAACCTGGGGATTATATTCTCCAGGACCTCTCTGGCAGAAATGCCCGTTGCAGTGTTATCATTCACGATGAAAATCCGTCTGGCTTCTGGATGCAACTTCAGCATTAGCGAAATCGTGTCAGCAATATCATACGCCTCCAGAACCCCTGTGAAATTATCCAACCCATTCAATGTATTTTCGTCAAAATGAACTACGCCGCAGAATACCACAGGCACATCATGAAAGACCTCATCCCTGTTTGCACGCAAGAAATTGAATGCATCTGTATCCGCTGAGATTATCATGTCCAGATGCTTTTCGCCGTATTTTCTCAAATAAAGCGCCTTCAGCTCTTGCAGCCGCTTTTCGTCTGCAGGAATTCTCTTGGCATCCATGTATTCAGTACGGATCACTGCAGACGGCATGAACATGGCGAAATGAAACTTAATCTCCGAGATTATGTGGTCCTCCCAGGCCAGTCCAGGATAATATGAGGCCAGTATGAGGACCTGCTTGGGAGCGTCTTCCATTGCTGCAACCGATGATGATAGGGCAAGCAGCGAAATGAAAGCGCAAATGGCAATGAGTAGCAGGGCGGTTCTGTCTTTCATGAAGTAATCAATAACCTGGTAGGTTAAGAATTTTTACATATGTCGTGAGATGCACATCTGCTGAGTATGCCCATTTATCTGTACCTTTGCCAGAGACTGCCGCTAAAAAACAAATGATTGATGCCGCTTGGCACCTTTACAGACAATTTTGTTTTCTCGCGTCTGCGCGAAGAAATAAATAGTTGCCCGCTCAATACTACAAGTTATTCTAAGAGGTGTTTTGGAAATGGTCGATAAGAAGGTCTATTCGCTTCCCGAGCTGCCCTACCCCAGCAATGCCCTTGAGCCATATATCTCGGAGGCACAGCTCAAAATCCATCATGATAAGCACCACGCAGCATATGTAAACGGCGCCAACGCCATACTGGAACGAATGGAAAAGGCCCGCCAGGCAGGAGCCGACCTGGACATGAAGGCCACCTTGAAGGAGCTCTCCTTTCAGGCAGGAGGCCATGTTCTGCATAGCCTCTTCTGGCGAAATCTGGCTCCAGCCGCAAAGGCTGCAAAAGAGCCATCGGGCCTTTTGGCTGAAGTCCTGAAGAAGGAATTCGGGTCCATTGAGCGCTTTAAAAAGGAGTTCACACAGGCTGCAGCCAGCACCGAGGGCTCAGGATGGGCGGCACTTTCCTGGTGCGCTCTGACCCAAAGGCCAATCATCATGCAGATTGAAAAGCACAACGTCAACGTCTATCCGATGTTTCGCATCCTCATGGTTCTGGATGTCTGGGAGCATGCCTACTACCTGGACTACAAGAATGAGCGGCCCAGGTTCGTGGAGGCTTTCTGGAACATCGTTGACTGGAACGAGGTGGGCCGCAGGCTGGAGGCTGCAATTAAATAATACTATTTTTTAGCAATATATCCACAAGCGCAGAATTTCATTTTATCCAAATAAATGGCTCATTGTGCACGTTGCTTGAATCCGTTCAACTGCTGGCTGCATACCAGATAATTCCGCAGACTTCAGTGATATATATGGGGCAACGTACAGTTAACACATCAAAATGAATGTAATCTGGGTTGGAACAGATCCATCCAGCCTTTGAAAAGGCGGGGATTTTCAGCTCCCGTGCCCCAGCAATTCTAAAATTTTACTCTGGCAGTTTCACGCCAGTGCTTTTTCTTCGCTCTGGAGAAGATCTGCCTCCAGTGCTTGACTATACAAAACCGGCAAATGCCGGTCTATTGATGCTATCTCATCGGCCGCTGCCGCAATAAGCCCTATTAGCTCTTTGCGGCGTGATATGGCCATATCCAAGTTGTGTTTCATTTTTGCCTGCATCAATGTCGCTTAAAACGTCATTGAAATACTAATTTGGTTGTGGGAGTTGAAAGGATATTAACCCATCGCTCAGGAGA
>DAONDW010000243.1:0-2739 GCA_035402785.1 Methanothrix sp.
GCTGCCATCTCCAGAAGCTTGACTGCCTGGGCTCCTGCTTCCAGAATCTCCAGGTTCTTGGGTATGAGCCTGGGCTTCTTGGCAAATGTCACCTTGAAGGCGTCACCATATGCCTCGCGGGGCAGTCCAAGATTTCCAGCCTGCATGAGGGCCCCGAACATTGCCGTGTTTGCAGCCTGCGTTGCTCCCCGTTCAGTGGCGATTTCGGTTGCAGGAACGGATATGACCTTCACGCCCTCCGGGCCCTGGAACTGACCTGCCAGAGAGTCGTAAAGAATCACGCCTCCCTTCCTGACAGTTGGCGCAAATTTCTCCAGAGATGGCCGGTTGAAGGCCACAAGCACATCAGGATGGTCCACAACCGGGCTTCCGATTGGCTGTCCGGAGATTCTCACCGAGCAGTTGGAGGTTCCGCCCCTCTGCTCAGGCCCGTAATCCGGATAATAGGATACAAACCGTCCGCAACCAAAGCCCGCCTGAGCCAGAGCAAGCCCCATGCTGAGCACTCCCTGGCCTCCGAATCCGGCGATTTTGACCCCTTTTGCCGCGAACTCAGGGTCCTTTAATAGCTCAATGCAGGCCTCAGCCTCGCATCCGAAGATCCTGTCGAGAGACTCTTTCCTGTAGTCGCTTTCTGGCCGAACGATGGCCTTCGCATCGGCTGAATTGTCGCGGAACTTCTTTAATGGAAACTCTTTTTCCATCTGCTCATTGAGGAATTTGGTTATGCCCTGTACATTCATCCTCAGAATGGTGGGACAGGGGCTGAGCAGCTCCACGAATGCGTAGCCCTTTTTGTCCCTTTGAATTTCGAGGGCCTTTCGAACTGCCCTTCTCGCCTTTCGAATGTGCTCGATATCTGAAAGCGAAACCCTCTCGATGAAGACCGGTGCCTTGAGCGTATCAAGAAGCTCGCTGATGTGAATTGGATATCCCTGTTCCTGCGCGTTACGCCCGCTTGGAGTTGTGGCAGTAACCTCTCCGATCAATGTGGTTGGGGCCATCTGCCCGCCCGTCATGCCATAGACGCTGTTGTTGATGAAGAACACAGCCAGCTTCTCGCCACGATTGGCAGCCTGAATGGTCTCATTGAGGCCAATGGACCCCAGATCCCCGTCTCCCTGATAGGATATGACTATTGCATCGTCCTGGGCTCGCGATATGCCTGTTGCAATGGCCGGGGCCCTGCCATGGGCAGCCTGAACATGCCCGCAGTCCAGATAGTAGTAGGCGAATACTGCACAGCCCACAGGACTGATGACCACAGAGCGGTCCTGAATGCCAAGGTCTGCCATGGCCTCTCCTATGAGCTTATGCAAAATTCCGTGCCCGCAGCCAGGACAGTAATGTGTTGCAGTGGGTGCTGCACCACCCTTTCTTGGAAACTGGGCATACATTCCCGGATGCCCGCCCAGGATCTTCTCTTTTGCTGCCATTCAAGCCACCTCCCTGATTTTCTCCATGATTGAGTCGAGGGTTATCAAATTCCCTCCGTAGCGGCAGACAAGCTCCACCTGCCGGCAGCCTGTGGCAAGACGAATATCCTCGCGCAACTGCCCGTCGCTCATCTCCACTGATATGAATTTAGCTCCGCGTTCAGCAATTGCGCGCACCTGCTTTTCCGGGAACGGATAAAGCGTGATTGGCCTGAAGAGCCCGGCCTTGATGCCCTCCTTTCGAGCTGCATCCACTGCAGATCTGGATATGCGGCTGCTGATGCCATAGGAGACGAGCACCACGTCCGCATCATCCAGCCTGTATCCCTCATAGGCAGTCTCGTTTTCCCTTATGCGCTCATACTTGGCCTGAAGCTTCAGGTTATGCTTTTCCATCTCGTCGAAGTTGAGCTGAATCGATGTCACCAGATTTCCCCTGGTCTCCTTCGTCCCTGCCACTGCCCAGGTGGTGTCGATTTTATGCGCAATCGCCTCATTTGGAAAATGCAGAGTCTCAACCATATGCCCTAAAACTCCATCTGCCAAAACCACAACGGGATTTCGATATTTGAAAGCCAGCTCAAAGCCCTTCCTCGTGAAGTCGCACATCTCCTGAACGCTGGCCGGCGCGAGGACTATGTTGTGATAGCAGCCGTGGCCTCCGCCCTTGCATGCCTGATTGTAATCCGATTGCTCCGGGCCGATGTTGCCAAGCCCCGGTCCAGCCCTGCAGATATCAACTATCACACATGGCAGCTCTGCCCCTGCAATGTAGGTTATGCCCTCCTGCTTGAGGCTCATGCCAGGCCCGGAGGACGCCGCAAGAACGCGATGTCCTGCTGTCGCAGCTCCGTAGACCATGTTGATTGCAGCCTCTTCTGACTCAGCCTGAACGAATTTGCGGCTGACCATTGGAAGGAACTTTGAGGCTTCCTGCAATATTTCGCTTGCAGGAGTGATTGGATAGCCAAAGAAGCAGTCACAGCCTGCATAAAGTGCACCCACTATCACTGCGCTGTTTCCATCGATCAACTGTGACGCCATTTTCAGCTCCTCCCATTTCCTCCGTTATTGCCATTGCCATTCTTTTCCTTCTGAGGAACATGCACCTCTATGGCCAGAGGCTCAGGACAGGTGTAATAGCATGCGCCACAGCCTATGCATCCGTCGCCTACATATTTCACATAATGATAGCTTCGGGCATTCAGCTCTTCGCTCATCTTGAGAACATTTGCCGGACAGGCCTCAATGCACCTCTCGCAGGCTTTGCACTCCAGGGAATTGATGAGCGGATAGGGCTTGT
>DAONDW010000244.1:0-1375 GCA_035402785.1 Methanothrix sp.
AACCTTCGATGGCGTTTTTCTCTCAGGCCTGATTGCAGTTCTGCTGGTATGAGGCTATGGGACGCAAAAGGCAATCTCGTAGAAAAATGCTTAAAGACATGCATCAGGATGTATGCAAAGGGGCAGAGATCATGGGCAATGGCAATAGCATAAGAAAGGAATTCAGCTTCCGAAAATTTCTGGAGGATTTGAAGAGAGATGATCTCCTAAAAGAGGTGCATGAGAAAGTATCGCCGAGGCTGGAGGTCACTGACCGTTCCTGGGGAAAGGGCCCAATTCTATTTCATAATGTGGATGGCCACAAATGCGCTCTGAACATCCTCTCAACCAGAAGCATGCTGGCCAGAGCAATGGGGATTTCTGTAGAGAAGATGGTGCCTCATCTGGCAGGCATCGACTACGAGGGTCCTGTCCGCGAGGTTGACTCATCGCCTTTCATGGAATGCACAGGCGTTCCGGATCTCTCCCGCCTTCCTGTTCTGACTTACTTCAAAGGCGACGGCGGGCCTTACATCACCTCTGCAGTTGTGGTCAGCCAGCTTGATGGCAGGATAAATGCCTGCGTGCACCGGCTCATGGTTCTTGGACCGGATAGGCTGGCTGCGCGCCTCGTTCCCGGAAGGCACACTCATCAGTTTTATCAGGCATCTCTCGCGCGTGGCCAGGAACTGCCTGTGGCAATTGCCATTGGCGTGGATCCGCTGGTGCTGATGGCTGCATCCACGCGCGTCCCTCCGGAAAAGGAGTTCTCCTATGCTGCGGCCCTTAGAGGATCGCCAGTGGAGCTTGTGAGGCTTGAAAACGGCGTGCAGGTTCCACATGCAGAGATAGTCCTGGAAGGCTATATCACCTCAGAGAGGACGGCTGAAGGGCCATTTGTGGACATCACAGGAACCTGTGACCTGGTGAGACAGGAGCCTGTCATCCGTCTGACCAGGATGATGACGCGCGAAAACCCTATTTATCACGGACTTTTGCCTGCTGGTGGCGAGCACAAGATGCTCATGGGTGTGCCTTACGAGCCTCTGATTTACAGGGAAGCGTCGAAGGTGGCAAAGGTCAAAAATGTCATTTTGACTGACGGAGGATGCAACTATTTCCATGCAGTTGTGCAGATTCAAAAGGAGACCGAAGAGGATGCAAAAAGGGTCATTGAGGCTGCCTTCAAAGCGCATGGATCGCTCAAGCATGTTCTGGTGGTTGATACTGACATAGACATTTACGATTCACGAGAGCTGGAGTTTGCCATTGCCACACGAATGAGAGGCGACGAGGACCTGGTCATCCATCCAAATGTGCGGGGCAGCACCCTGGATCCGAGGAGCGTTGAGGGCATGACCACAAAGGTAGGAGTGGATGCCACAGCTCGCCTGGA
>DAONDW010000244.1:1475-2738 GCA_035402785.1 Methanothrix sp.
GAACATCGATCAAGATCAAGCTATCCTGGCTCCAACTCAGCGACTGCAATAGCTCGCATTCACAGGCACGCTCATCTGCCCTTCCTGCATTCTCTTTCCGGCTTTTCCGATTCAGATCTCCAGATAAAGGCGAATTGTGTAGATGGTCGCCAGGCCGAGGACGATTGAGAGCAGAAGGGCAATGATCTGGAAGAGTAACTCGCTCATTTTATCATGTCTATACTTGCATACTTCTTATCTATCTTTCTTTCTGTTGTCTCAATTGGCTCAGAGGATGAGAGGATTTGAGCTGATTTCACGCCGGTAATGATTGCCATCAGCCTCACCTTTCCTGTGAAGTCTGGCCGGATTCTAGCGCCCCAGATGACATTGGCCTTTGGGTCAAGCTCCTGCGTGAGCGCCTGGGCAATGGCTGCAGCCTCTTTCATCGTCATGTCAGGCCCACCTGTCATGTGCAACAGGCAGGCTCCGGCTCCGCGATAGTCCACATCGAGTAGTGGATTTTTGAGAGATGCACGCACGATCTTTTCGGGGCTGCTCTTCAGCTTTGCCTCTCCCACGAACATGAACGAAGCGCCCCCTGATCTCATGATTGTGCAGACGTCTGCATAGTCCAGGTTGATTAGAGAAGGATCGGTTATGGTCTCACAGATGCCCTGGATGATCTCGGCTATGATCTGGTCCACCACAGAAAAGGCATGCGAGACAGGCAAATGTGGCGCGCAGTTGAGCAGGCGGTTGTTATCCAGGACTATGGAAGTATCAGCGTAGCAGCGAAGCGTCTGCAGCCCGTCCTCGGCTACGAAGACGCGAGCCTTCTCAAGGTGGAAGGGCGTGGTGACCATGGCCACGACGATTGCGCCCCTCTCCCTGGCCAGGCGGGCCACCACAGGAGCAGAGCCCGTGCCTGTTCCTCCGCCAAGGCCCGCCAGCACAAAGACCAGGTCGGCTCCTCGCAGAATCTTTTCAAGATCAGTTGCTGCCAGCTCAGCAGCCTTTCTTCCGACAGCCGGATCGCCTCCCGCACCCATGCCGCGCGTCAGCCTCTGGCCGATCAGCATTTTCACATCAGCCTGGGCAGCCTTGAGCTGCTGGCTGTCGGTGTTGACCGCGACGGTCCTGGCTTTGGAAAGGCCCATTCCGGCAAGGCGGCTGACTGTGTTGTTCCCGGCTCCCCCGCAGCCGACTACCAGGATCTTCGGCTGTCCGAAGCCATCATCACAATCGGAAAAATCGCATGGCTCATCTGGATCTAACTGCATT
>DAONDW010000245.1:0-2736 GCA_035402785.1 Methanothrix sp.
TGTTCTCCGAGGATGAGTATCGATTGGACTTCTTCGTGGATGAGGGATTCCAGCGAAAGAAGTGCGAGAAATGCGGCAAATTCTTCTGGACCAGAAACGCCCAGCGGAAGACATGCGGGGACCCACCCTGCGATCCCTATACATTCATAGGCACTCCCATATTCAAGCGCAAGCACACGATGGACGAGATGCGCGAACACTACCTGAGCTTCTTTCAATCAAGAGGGCATACACGCATCAAGAGATATCCAGTGGTGGCCCGCTGGCGGGATGATATCTATCTCACAATCGCATCAATAGCAGATTTCCAGCCTTTTGTCACCTCTGGACAGGTGCCGCCGCCAGCCAATCCGCTCACAATCAGCCAGCCCTGTATCCGGCTGGATGACCTTGATTCAGTTGGGAGGAGCGGCAGGCATCTCACAACATTTGAGATGATGGCCCACCACGTATTCAACACTCGCGAGAAGGAGTTCTACTGGAAGGACCGCACAGTGAGGCTGTGCGATGAGCTTCTCAATGGCCTTGGCATGGACCCGATGGCTGTGACCTACAAGGAGAATCCCTGGGCTGGTGGTGGCAATGCAGGGCCAAGCGTGGAGGTCATGGTCGGAGGCCTGGAGCTGGCCACACTCGTTTTCATGGACCTGAAGGCTGTTTCTGGCGGCTCGATTCAGATCAAAGGCGAGTCCTATGAAAAGATGAACAACTACATCGTGGACACCGGCTACGGCCTGGAGAGATTTGTCTGGGCGTCCACAGGCTCGCCCACAATCTACGATGCCATATTCCCGGATCTGGTGAGAAAGGTGGCTGACCTCGCTGGAGTCGAGCACAACCTGCACGATCCTGAGTACGCTGAGATCTTCGCCCAGAACGCAAGGCTCGCAGGCATGGTGGATCTGGACGAGTACAGCATGAAAGATCTGCGTGCGAAGATTGCGGCAAGCATAGGCATCACTCCTGAAAAGCTTGAGAAGACCATCGAGCCCATGGAGCGCATTTATGCTGTTGTGGATCACACCCGCTGTCTCGCGTACATGCTGGGTGACGGCATAATTCCATCCAATGTCAAAGCAGGCTACCTGGCCCGGTTGGTCATACGCCGCACTCTGCGCCAGATGCTTGAACTGGGCCTGACTCTGCCCATTGCCGAACTGGTTTTTATGCAGATTTCGCGCCTTGACTTCCCTGACTGGCAGGAGCGTTTCGTTGCGATCAGGGAGATCCTCGACCAGGAAGAGCAAAAGTATGCTGAGACCCTGGATAAGGGCAAGCGCCTGGTCAAGAAGACTGCTGAGCGCTTTAAAAAGGCAGGAAAGCCGGTTCCTCTTGAGGAGATGATTCTGCTTTACGACACGCACGGCATTCCTCCTGAGATTGCCCGCGATTCGGCAGAGGAGATGGGCGTGGCTGTACAGCTGCCTGACAATTTCTACAACCTCGTGGCCAAGAAGCGCATCAAGGCCGAGGCCGGAGTGCCTGTCAAGGCGCTTCCTGGCAGGACGGAATTGCTGTTCTACGAGCATCCATTTGAGCAGGTCTTCGAGGCATCTGTTATGGATGTGGCTGACGGAATGGTTGTTCTGGACAGGACGCTGCTTTATCCAGAGGGCGGAGGACAGCCTGCGGATCACGGGACGCTGGAGAGGGCCGGACAGGTCTTCAATGTGGTGGATGTGCAGAAGTCCGGAGATGTGGTCTTGCATAAGCTGTCAAATCCAGGTCTCGCCAAAGGCGACCGGGTGACTGGCAGAGTGGACATGCGCCGCCGTCTGGCACATGCCAGGCATCACACAGCCACTCACCTGGTGCATGACTCAGCCAAACGAGTTTTAGGCAAGCACGTCTGGCAGGCAGGAGCCCAGAAGAGCGAGGATCGCGCCAGGCTTGACATCTCCCACTACAAACGCATCACAGACGAAGAGATCAGGGCCATTGAGATGGAGGCCAACCGTCGCGTGATGGAGATGGCGCCTGTTGACACGAAGTTCCTGCCGCGCACTGAGGCCGAGAAGCTCTTCGGCTTTGAGCTGTACCAGGGAGGCGTGCCGCCGGGAACGCAGATTCGCGTTGTGCGCGTCGGCACAGACATCGAAGCCTGCGCCGGAACTCATGTCACGAATACAGGAATGATCGGAGCCATCAAGATCCTGAGAACTGAGCGCGTTCAGGATGGCGTCGAGAGGATTGAGTTTGCTGCAGGCGAGGCTGCTGTGAAGGCTGCACAGGATCGCGATGAGCTTCTCTTTAAGGCCTCCGATGTCCTGCGCGTGCCATCCGAGCAGTTGCCTAAGACCGCTGAGCGCTTCTTCGAGGAATGGAAGGGCCAGCAGAAGGAGATCGAGCGGCTCAAGGAGGAGCTTGCCAGGGCAAGGCTGAAGACCATGGCTTCTGAGGCCGTGGACCAGGACGGCCTCAAGATCGTGGTTCAGAAGATGGGCAGGGCGGATATCGATGAACTCCTAAAGGCTGCGTCTCTCATAGCCGAGCAGGACTGCGTTGTCCTCCTTGGAAGCGAGACCGGAAAGCTCGTGGCATCAGTTGGCAGGTCAGGACTTGCCAGGGGAGTCAAAGCTGGAAGCATCATCCGCGCTGCTGCCAGGGCTCTTGGTGGAGGCGGAGGAGGAAAGCCGGAGCTTGCCCAGGGCGGAGGACCCAATGCGGAGAAGCTGGATGAGGCGCTGGCCGCAGGAAGAGAGGCTATGAGGGCCGGGGCATAAAGCTCCTGGCCTT
>DAONDW010000246.1:0-2729 GCA_035402785.1 Methanothrix sp.
ACATCTATGCTCCGGTGCTGATGGCTCTCCAGCCGCTTCTCATCACCACCCTCGGGTACAGTTACACTCAGGCAGCTCTCCTTCCGGTGATGCACAGCCTGATCTCCTCGCTTCTTCAGCCGATCATCGGAAGCCTCGCTGACCGGCGGGGCTTTCGGGTCAGCGTGGCAGTCTCAGTGCTGCTCTCCGGATGCGGAGTTGCATTTCTCGGACTGCTGTCAAACAACTACCTGGCCATGCTCTGCAGCGTTTCCATAGCCGCCGTGGGAGTGGCGACCTTTCATCCGGGTGCGCTGTGCAAGGTGGCTGCAATTGCGGTATCGAGCAACCGGGGCAGGCTCACATCTTTCTTTATCGTGGGCGGAAACCTCGGCCAGGCTCTCGGGCCGATCATCGGCGGCATCGTGATCACGAGAGGAGGCCTTCCTGCAGTAACCTGGCTTCTGATACCGGCATTTCTGGGTTCGCTTCTCCTCACAGTTCGTCCAATCCCGGACACCTGTCCAGTAGCAGCTCAGCAGACTGAGGCCCGCGGCGAGGAGAACTGGAGGCCTGTGATCCTCCTGTTTGCAGGCTCGACGCTCCGCTCCTGGGTCACATTCGGTGCCATGACCTTCCTGCCCACCTATCTCGTTTTGAGCGGATACCCGCTGATTGAGGCAACCTTCTTTATCAGCTCCATGCTCCTGGCAGGCGTTTGCGGGCAGCTTGCAGGAGGATTCGTCTCCGACCGGGTAGGCAGAAAACCGGTCGCAGTTGCGACTACCCTCTGCTCCATACCTGCCTTTGCCGCAATTCTGCTGACGCATGGTGCGCTTCAGATAGCCATGATGCTATGCTTCGGATTTTTCCTCTGGGCCTCGTTCTCGGTGACGATAGCCATGGCTCACGAGCTTATGCCGAGCAGGATCGGCCTGATATCAGGATTATTCATGGGCATCGCAATGGGAGCAGGCGGTCTCGGTGTATCGGTCTCAGGAGTAATTGCCGACCATTTCGGGCTCACAGCCACTCTTTCAGTCTTCCCGGCCCTGATCCTGGCCGCGGCGCTGCTTTTTGCAGTTGTCGGATATCCGAGGAAATGCTAAATTCTTTTTTTTCATAGTATACGCTGATATGGATTGAAATGTTCTGGAAGAGATCTCTTTCATGAGTTCGCCGCGCAGATTGGAAGTTGCATCTTCAGAAAAGACGTTTTCTACAATCACAATTATAAACTTGGACAGAGGCGTCTTTGCGTCATCTGACCGCTTCTCCCATCTTGCTTTTAGACGTGGCGGGATTTATCAGTTTTGACAAAATAGATCCCATGAGAAAATAGTCACCATGCCATTCAAGGCTCACCAGTAAATAGGTGCCGGGGGCGGGATTCGAGCCCGCGACTTCGAGATGCCTCAGGAAGCGCGCAATAATCGTGTTTACCCTATGAGTCTCGCGCCCTAACCAGCTAGGCCACCCCGGCACGGCATAGTCCCTCGATTGAATTGTTAAATAAGGTTTGTGCTTACCCTGCCAAAAAAAGGCGCCCACCCGGCCACCACCTATCAGGGGGAAAGAGCCATCTTTTAGTAACTGCATATCCGTGCAGGACGACCATGCCCTCCGATATCACAGGTTCAGTAAGCGATACCCTTTCGGGAAAGACCATAGTAATAGGAGTCACAGGCAGCATCGCAGCCGTGCGCGTTGTGGATCTCATTCGCGACCTCATCAGGCGCGGAGCCGAGGTTCATGCTGTGATGAGCGCTGCGGCAGAGCAGATACTGCACCCATACGCCCTTGAGTATGCGACAGCTCATCCAGTGATCAGAGAGATCACCGGAAAGGTGGAGCATGTGCAGTTTTGCGGCGTGGGCGGGCAGGCGGACCTTCTGCTCGTGGCACCAGCCACTGCCAATACCATTGGCAAGATGGCTCTCGGAATAGACGACACCCCTGTGACCACATTTGCCACCACTGCACTGGGAAGTGGCAAGCCAGTTGCAGTTGTTCCGGCGATGCATGAGGCAATGTACAGGCATCCTGCTGTGCTGAAAAACCTGGAGACACTGCGAGGCATGGGAGTATTGCTGATCGATCCCCGTCTGGAGGAGGGCAAGGCCAAGATCGCAGACAATGCCAGAATCGTCCTGGAGATTGAGCGGCTTTTGGGACCCCGCGACCTGGCCGGAAAGAGGATCATAATCACAAGCGGCTCCAATGCCGAGGCGGTAGACCCCATCAGGATCCTCACCAATCGCGCCTCAGGAAAGACCGGGGTGGCTATGGCCCTGGAGGCGCGCCGCAGGGGCGCAGATGTGACAATCATTCATCGCTTCCTGCAAGACATTCCTGTGCGCCAGGTCTATGCTGAGAGCAACCAGGAGATGCTTGACGCATTGCTGGCAGAGCTGAAGACAGGCTATGACGCACTGATCAGCGCAGCGGCTGTGGCGGATTACACACTGGATAAAAACGCTGAGAAGATCAAGTCCGGGCAGGAGCTTGTTTTGCGGCTCAAGCCGACCAGAAAGATCATCAAAACTGTGCGGGATTCTTATCCTGACCTCAAGATAGTGGGCTTCAAGGCTGAGACCGGTGTTTGCGAGGAGGAGCTGGTCGCGCGGGCTGAAAAGAGCATGCAGGGTGCGGACCTGGATCTGGTGGTGGCCAACGACGTCTCGATGGGCGGCATGGGCACTGATGACAATCGAGTGCTCATCATAAGCAGACATGGACGCCGCATGGCT
>DAONDW010000247.1:0-2715 GCA_035402785.1 Methanothrix sp.
ATGCGGAACTTCTTGATCCTCGTCCCGATCTTGGAGTTGCCGAAAAGACCCGTCCAGGCGAATATGTAAGCCGCAGTTGGAGCCATCAAAGACGGCTCAGGCGCTGCATAGCCCAGCCAGACCTTGTTTGTGACCACACGGGCCACGGCATTGGATGCTCCCTTCGAGGCCGTGTTCACCACGGCCTTTGGCACAATCACCTTGTCCACGCCGAATAGCTCGGCCAGGAGGTCAGTCGTCACGACGCCCTTGCTCGTGTATTTGATGCAGTCCTTGATGTCTGCATGGTTCTTGAGGCAGGCCAGCACGTTAGGAGACAGGAGCATGACATTTGGGTCAAAACCTGTGACGCTTCCTATCAGCTCCTTCCAGGCCTCGACGTTTACAAGTGGATGAGAATTTGCCAGGTCCCACTGGATGAACTGGCTGGCTGTGGGGCTTGATGCTATCCCGGACCGCTCGTTGGCCCAGATTCCGGTGTTGAGGAAGGAGGCCATCACCACCCTCTCCCTCTTGAGGAGCATCTTCTGGGTGACGAATTTTGTGGCGTCTCTGTCCATGTCTATGGGACGCTCAGAGTTGTTGGCTGTCTCGTCGTCAACGTCTTTATGAAAGCTATAGCGGATGCAGGAATAGTTGGGGGTTGTATCTATATCCCAGCCGCCGCCTGCTGATTCCGTTCCGGCTGCGCGTGGCAGGGCCTCGTCTCTCAGCCAGTCGCCTTTATCGTAGACTGCATAGCGGTCTGACTTGAACTCCACAGGGACCACAGGCGCGAGATCGGCAGCTACAAACATCGTTGCCTTGAGAACGGTTGCTACTGAAATGTTTCCGAGCAATCGGTTTACATGAACATCGGATTTGGTAGGATTTGGCATATTCAATCACCTCCGGAAAATCTTATGCAGTCACAACCGGCTCCATGACTATCATGAGCACGCCTTCGCCATCTGTGAAGGCTGTGGTGCCTGAAGCCTCGATGCTGATGCTGTCAGTTGCAGTGAAAACATTGCCTGCGGTTACTGCAGTGCCATTGACCACGGCTCCAAGAGGCGTGCAGAGAGCTGAGGTCAATGCAACCGCTCCGCCGGTTACGTCTATAGTATTGATCTCAACATTGAGGGTTGTGGCCTTTCCGGCTGTGATAACTGGGTCCGTGACTGCAAAGGCTACCTTCTTGATGCTGCCAGCAAAACCCGGTATGAAGTTTGTGAGGACATCTCCGTTGGCCACCTTTGAGAGCTTGATTGGGATGCTGAAGATCTCCTGACCTCTGGCATTGGCCCAGGCTGGGTTTGCAGCAGCTCCGCCGGTCTTGAAGAGCTGATTTGCGGTTCCGGGTGCCAGGACCACCCAGTTGGTGCCGTTGAAGTAGAGGATGTTGCCCTGCACCGCTGTCGGGAAGTATCCCGGGCCTTTGTGGACGAGGGCTACAGGATGGATCTCGTTGGCTGCTCCGGCCTCGATGGCTATTGCAATCACATTTTTTCCGGCTGCAGCGACCACCAGCCGCCCGGATGCGTCTGAGGCAAGATTGTCATTGGCTGCTACAGAGCCGCCGTAGACTGCAGGAGATATGCCTGAGATCATGACGGATGCCTCCTGGCCGAGGTCTGGATCGTTTTGCAGAATGCCTGTGCCTGCCTCACCATCACCGCAGAGGCTGACCTTCTGGCTGGCTGAGATCTTGACCACATAATATTGCCTGGCTGACAGGTTGGCTGCAGCCTCAAAGGGCGCGAGAACGCCTGGAATTTCCATGACCATTATCTTGCCCCCCTCTTGGCAGCCTTCTCCTGGCGCTCGGCCTCTGCCTGCTGGTAGAGTTCGGGCTCCAGGTCCATGACCTTCTCAATAGCCTCCTCGAAGGTCAGGTCGCCGTCCTTGGCAACCATTGCTCTCGCTTTGGCATAGATGCGGGCCTCGGCACTGCCTGCCTGGCCTGCCTTGCCGATCTCAGAAAAGGCTGCGCTCTTCTCCAGGAGAGCATCAGCCGCTTTGAGGACCCTGTAGACCTCTGCAAACTCTGCGGGGTGCTCTTCGCCCAAGGCTTTCATGACTGGAGCAAACTTCAGGGCCTCGATTGGGAGGTTGGGCAGGTCTTCGGCCTTTTCGATGTACTCCTTGAGGATCTTCTCGTCTTTCAGCTCCTTGGCAATCTTTCTGGCCTCCTGGGCCTCGGCTTTTATGGCATTGTTCTCATCCAGGAGCTGTTTGACTATGGCCTGAGTCTGTGGCTCCATCTTGGAGAGGGACTCTTTGGACAGATCGCCTGCGGCCTGCTCTTTTGTCCCGGTTCCGGCAATGCCCGGCAAATCCTTCTTCAAAGACTCAGGCAAGGCAAGGCCAGTGCATTTGCTCAAGAGCGCAATTGCGTTCTCAGGAAGGGCGTCTTTGTAAGCCTTCAGGACCTTGGCCGCTCCCACAAGCGCCTCGGCACCCTCGCCATTCAGGCCTGCCTCCTGGAGAGCTTTTGCCAGGTCTTCGTCCGGCGTCTCCAGAATGGTCTTTACGATGTCTTCTTTCATGTCTTCCTTCACCACCAGGAATTGTTTCTTGTTCGCCCCACGAGGAACGAAGCTGATGAACTGCACCTCTACATCATGCAAATCGTATTCTTGGAGTTCGGACACCCTTTCCTCCAATTGAGAATGCTCTGTACTCGCCAGACCTGATCTTCTGCCAGGCCCCGTCGTTGAAGATCTTGACGCCTAC
>DAONDW010000248.1:0-2714 GCA_035402785.1 Methanothrix sp.
ATTGCTCTGCCTCGCTGGCCACCTGACCCCCACCGAAACTGCATCAAACGAACAACCGGGCCTGCATTGACCCCACAGGCATGAATCTATTCCATTTTCCTTCAGATCCCGTCTTTGATCAAGATTTGGCTTGCAGGATTGCAAAAGGCGGATTTCGCCGACAGAGGGTCAGCGAGAGTCTTTGCCGAGAAATCGAAACACCGATAAGTCCCCATCCATCAGGAGGATCTCGCCAACTGCATAGAGCCTGCAGGAGTCATAACGCAGGCCCATCCTCAATCTCGTCAAAAGCGTATCTCACCCATTCTCTCGTCTCCAGGAGGATCTCGAATTCCGGTGGAGTCAGCATGGCAATCCCATATTTTGCCGCATCATCAAGGGCAACCCTGGGGCACGCTGTGGATACGGCAGCTTCAGCTCCGAGGTTTACAAGTCTGTCCGGCTCTATATTATCCAGAAAGACCAGAGACATCTGCAGTCCATGAGCCTCGCCCAGTGCTTTGAGCTTTTTCGCGAGAGACATTCTCCTCTGTCCTGGCTTCTTGGAAACCAGAATGGCAAAGCGTCTGGCCTCCTTTGCCAGGCAGATGGCAGCAAAACGTCGCCGAAGAAGAGGGTCTGTGTCGATCTCTGAGACATTGCCCGTGAGTGGATCGGCTGTGACCACCCTCTTTCCAGTGGCAAGGGCGATTCCGAGAGGATGGAACCGCCCGGTTCCTATGAAAAGGTACTCGTCCACATCCAGAGACCTGACTGATCGATAGCTGCAGCCCAGAACCTGTCCTGCATGCCTGATCCTGCCGCCAGCAGGCCCGATAAGCCCCTCTATGCCGCAATTTCGCAGGGCCTGCAAAGCCTGATCTATCTGGTGAACATGCTGAATTGTGGTTGCGACCCCAACCCTTTTTGCCCTCAGAAATGATGCAGCCTTTGCCGCAATTGCCGTCAGGTCTTCATCCACCCTGGCTTCAAGGAAAATGACATTCTTGGGACCCTCTTCCAGCTCGGCATGCCCCAGGTGCAGCATGAGGTCCACCTCCTGTGACAGCAACATGTCTATATCGCAGGCTCCAAAGCATGGGTCTCCGGAGATGATGACCTCTGAGCCAGTCTGCTCCTCGATTTGCCTGGCCAAGGCTGGCAGAGCCCTTTTCAGGCCTTCGGGTGCCTGCAGTCCTATCCTTGTGGCATTGCTCTTCTTTATCAGAGCGATTGCCCAATCAAGATCCAGGTCATAGCCTGAAAAATCGCAGCCCGCTGCTCTTGCGCGGCCATTATCCAATTCAGAACCAGCGGTCAAGTGTGCTCTGGCCACGGCGATAGACCTCCTCAAGCCTTTTTGCAGTTTTTTCCACCCTCTCAGCGTCAAAATCCCTTTCCTCTACCAGAAATGAGATTATATCATCCACAGAGGGCTTTTTTATTTTTATCTCGTAGCTATCTGAGACCTCCGGGCATAGGAACAAGTTCCGGATCTCTTGATAGCCATCGATCTGTTCCTCCTGCCCTGCAAGGACGGATTCCAGGTCTCCTTTCTCCCTGATGAGTTTGAGTGCTGTTTTCGGTCCGACGCGCTTGAGGCCAGAATTGTAATCCGTGCCGCAGAGAATGCCAATTTCTACAAGCTGCTTTCGGCTGATTCCAAGAATCTCCAGCCCTTCCTGCAGCCGTATCACCTCAGGTTCCACATCGACATAGATGTTCTTCTTGGGCAGCTTTCTCTTTCCTGTGATGGCCAGATTCCTAACGACCTGAGGTGCTCCGAATAGCAAAGAGTCATAGTCCTGGCTTGCCACCCAGTCAACATCTCCCTTTGCAGCCATATGAGCAGCCTGGGCCTCGCCTTCAGACGGTGCCTGAATGACCGGAAGTCCCATTGCCTGGATGAGCCTCCGTCCGTCTTCCAGGATCTCGGAGTTGAGACGGGAAGATGCCTGGGCATATTTAAACCCGTCCTCGCCTGCAGCCTGAGCCTCCTTCCAGGCGGCCTCTGCCTTCTCACGAACTTCTGACCTCTCAGCCAGAGTGCCAGCCTTGAGAAGGGGCGGCTTTCCGTCAAAGACAAAGGCCAGCTTGACTCCGGACTCTATGAGATTGGCTGTACGGTATAAAAGGCCTGACAGATGCGAAGTCACCCGTCCCTGGCTATCCATGAGTGGCGTGCCGTCCCTTTGCCGGATAATGCTCAGGAACTGATAAAGCGTATTGAAGGCATCAACAGCCACCCATCGCCCGGATAGATCTTTGATCTCGATCTTCTTTCTCTGCAGAAGGTCTCCCAAATCAACTCCCATGGCTTATCTCCTTCGACCTTCTCCCTCATAATAATATCTTTAAATACGAGTTTGTGCGAACATTATATGGATGTGCGAATCCATGATTGAGATCACAGAAGCGGCAGCCAATATGATCAAGCATAGCCAGGTAGAAGGCAAAGTAATCAAGATGTTTTTGGCGGCCATAGATGCCAGCGGCGCGAACTATGGTCTGGCTCTCGGCGAAATAGAGACTGGAGACCGGGTCTTTGAGAGCCGGGGCGTAAAGATCTACATGAGCGAAAAGGATGCAGAGCTTCTCGGCGAGACCATAATCGATTATGTGGATGATGATCGCGGAACGGGATTCATCATTCGCGGCCCTGAGGACGAAATATCCGGTTGCGCTTCCTGTGCCAATGCCGACAGTTGCGATCATGATCACAGCAGTTGCGACCA
>DAONDW010000249.1:0-2706 GCA_035402785.1 Methanothrix sp.
GTTCAGGAGATGAAGATGGACGATTTTTCCACGCTTGTAGGCGGAATCGCAGGAGACGGCATAAACGAGGCGGGTCTGACCATATCTCGCCTGTTCACGCGTCTTGGCTACTGCACTTACATGTACTATGATTATCCCTCGCTGATCAGGGGAGGTCATAATTTCTCACTGGTCAGAGCCTCAAAGAAGAAGATCGGAGCCCACAGAGACGAAATAGATGTACTGATAGCACTCAACCAGGAGACTTTCGATAAGCATAAAAGCCGCCTGAAGGACAGTGCCCTTGTCATCTATGACGAAGATCGAGTCAAACCTGAGGGCCATCTCAACAAGGGACTTGGACTGGCAGTAACGCAGATCCTCAAGGAGGCTGAAGCTCCTGCGATCATGAAGAACACATGCATTCTTGGAGGATACTGCAAAGCTGTGGGAATTGACTGGTCTGTTCTCGAAGAGGTCCTCCGAAAGCATCTGTCCAGAAAGCTCGAACAAAATCTGCTTGTTGCCAGGCAGGGCTATGACCGGGCAACGAAGCTCTGCTCAATCGAGGGCCCTGACAGAGGACCGAATGGACAGATGAAGAAAACATGTCCGGTCATCACCGGCAACCAGGCACTGAGCCTCGGCCTGATCAGGGCAGGCCTCGCAGCATATGTGGCATATCCAATGACGCCATCCTCCGGAGTGCTGGACTTCATGGCCCGCTATGCCCAGGACTTTGGCCTCAAGGTCGTCCATCCAGAAAACGAGATCTCTGTGATGCTCATGGCCCAGGGCTTTGCCTACGCAGGAGTGAAGGCAGCAGTCGGAACCTCTGGCGGCGGCTTTTGCCTCATGACCGAGGGGCTGAGCCTCGCTGGCATGGCAGAGATGCCTGTGGTTGTGGTCCTGGCCCAGAGAACCGGGCCGTCCACGGGGCTTCCAACCTACACTGCGCAGGGAGATCTGCACTTCGTTCTCAACGCGGGCCAGGGCGAGTTTCCCAGGTTTGTCGTGGCACCTGGCGACGCTGAAGAGGCCTATTTCTGGGCTGCCGCTGCCCTCAACTTATCCTGGAAATATCAGATTCCGTCCTTCATCCTCACAGATAAAACCGTGAGCGAAGGCCAGTACAGCATCGACATAGAACTGGCTGGCATCGGAGCATCCGAGATCATGCTGAAGGAGGAGGAAGCTCTTATCTGGAAAGGCCAGGGCCAGGAGAGATATGGCCGCTACAGGCACAGTGAAACTGGCGTCTCACCTCTGGCCTTTCCACCGGAAAAAGGTCAGGCAATAAAGACGAACAGCTACACACACGATGAAGAAGGCATAACGAGCGAGGAGCCGGAGATCACAGTGCAGATGAGCGACAAGCGTACGAAAAAGGGCGCTTATCTCGCTCGCGAGCTTGAGGCATACAAAAGCGTGAGCGTCTCCGGCAATAAAAGCGGCAAGACCGCAATTCTCTGCTGGGGCTCGAACAGGGGAGTCTGTCAGGAGGCCGCTGAGAGGCTGAACATGCGAATGGTCCATGTGCTCGTGCTCTCACCGTTCCCTGAAAAGAGGCTCAAAGAAGCCCTGCAGGGCGTGGAGAGGCTCGTGGCTGTGGAGTGCAACTCTACAGGGCAGCTCTCACGTCTGGCCGGCTCCCATGGCATCAAAAGCGATGAACTGATACTGAAATATGATGGAAGGCCTTTTTCAGTTGAAGAGCTTGAAAAGAGACTGGGGAGGGTTCAGATATGAATCCAAAAGATCTGGCAACAGGCACAAAGGTCACATGGTGCCCCGGATGCGGCAACTTCTCAATTCTGAGCGCCATCAGAGCAGTGCTGGCGGAGCTTGATGGCGAGGGAGTGCCAATCGAAAACGTCGTGCTGGTCTCAGGCATCGGCTGCCACGCCAAGATCGTTGACTACATGAATGTCAATAGCTTCTATTCCATTCACGGCAGGACAATTCCCGTGGCCACTGCAATAAAGCTCGCAAATCCAGATTTAAAGGTAATCTGCTTTTCAGGAGACGGTGACAGCCTGGCTGAGGGGCTGGATCATCTGATCTTTGCAGCCAAGAGGAACATCGATATCACAATGATCCTGCACGACAACCGCGTCTATGGACTGACAACAGGCCAGTTCACGCCCACCTCGCCGTATGGCTTCAGAGGCAAGTCCACGCCAACAGGCTCAATTGAGCAGCCGCTAAATCCTCTGGAGCTGATGCTGGTCTCCGGAGCCACATTTCTGGCGAGAGGCTACAGCCACGGAATAGAGCAGCTCCAGAGGCTGTTCAAGGAGGCGATACTTCACAGAGGATTCTCCTTTGTCGATGTGCTTCAGGTCTGCGTATCATATCACAATCTCTACGAGAGCTACAATAAATGGACCTATTCCGTAGAGGGAAATGATGTGACAAGCCGTGAGGCTGCGCATAAGATCATCTCCTCCTGGAATTACGATCGCTCTGATGTGCCAGTTCCCCTGGGAAAGTTCCTCGATGTCGATGCACCTCGTTATGAGGAATCGTTTTCAGGGAATCGACCCGGCCAGCCTGAAAGAGAGGATAGAATCAAGGCTTTGCTGGAAAATTTCATCTAGTTTGGAAATCAAGATGCAGCATCAAGATGCAACAGGTGAGTGATAAAATGGATAAATACGTCTGTTCGGTCTGCGGCTACGTTTATGATCCTCAGAAGGGTGATTCCACATCAGGCATTGCTCCCGG
>DAONDW010000250.1:0-2648 GCA_035402785.1 Methanothrix sp.
GGAGTGCTGCCCTTTTTATCAAGCAGACTGCGTATGATCTGCACAGCTCCGTCATCAGTGATTCTCTTTTCATCAAGCATCTGCACGATCTCAATCATGTGCTCCACATTGAAGCTGTCAATCGTCAGGTCCCTGTAATTCAGCTCCCCCTTGAGCACATCTGCAATCCATACAGCCGCAAGCTTTGGCGCAGCCTTTTGGCAGGCCGCCTCATAGAAGTTGGCAAGCTTGATCTCGGACGTCAGGGATTTGGCATGATCATCAGACAGGCCGTACTGAGCCACGAACCTCTCCCTCTTGGAATCAGGCAGCTCCGGCAGTGCAGCTTTGATTGCAGGCACCCAGGATGCTATGCGCATGACTGTCAGATCAGCCTCAGGGTAGTAGCGGTAATCGTGCGCTCCGACCTTGCTTCTGATGGAGACTGTGACATTATTGATCTCATCGAAGTGACGTGTCTCCTGCACAACCTTGATGTTTCTTCTCTGCAGATTCTTCTGCCTGGTGATCTCGTAGGAGAGTGCCTTTTCCACGCCCTTGAACCCTGAGATGTTCTTGACCTCGGAGCGATCTCCTCCCTTGAGTGATATGTTGGCGTCAACCCTCATGGCACCCTCGAGCGATCCGTCAAAGACATCCAGGTACTCGAGAATGCTCTTGAGCTTGTCCAGGAATGCGCGCGCCTCCTTGGGAGATGTCAGGTCCGGCTCGGTCACGACCTCCAATAGAGGCATGCCGCAGCGATTGTAGTCCACCATTGTGTACTTGGCCTTGTCAATTGTTCCGGCATGCACGAGGCGTCCCGGGTCCTCCTCCATGTGCGCCCGATTGATGCGAATATTCCTCTCAGCTCCGTCGTCGCCCAAAATCATGATATGGCCATGTGTGGCCAGCGGGAAATCGTACTGGCTGATCTGAAATCCCTTTGGCAGATCCGGATAGTAGTAGTTCTTCCTGTAAAAGAACGTCTCCTCCTCGATCTTGCAGTTCAATGCAAGCCCCACCTTGATGCCATATTCCACTGCCTTCTTGTTGATCACAGGCAGGGAGCCTGGCAATCCCAGACAGACCGGACAGGTATGGCTGTTGGGCAGAGAGTCGTGATATGCGGTCGAGCAGCCGCAGAACATCTTGGACTGTAGCCGATTGAGCTGAACATGAATCTCCAGGCCAATTATCACGTTTTCCATCCTAGATCACCTCCGGTTTTGCCTCGTGAAAAGGCGTGGCTGCCTCGAAGGCCGCGGCTGTGCGCAGAACCGTAGCCTCTTTGAAGTGCGGCCCCATGAGCTGCAGGCCGATTGGCAGCTTGCCTGAGAAGCCGCATGGAACTGAAATGGCAGGCACTCCTGCCAGGTTGATTGGGACAGTGAAGACATCAGCCATGTAAAGCGATAGAGGATCATTGATGCGCTCGCCTATCTTGAAGGCTGGAATTGGCATTGTCGGGCAGGCCAGTATATCCACATCTTTAAAGGCTCTCAGGAAATCCTCTTTGATCAGCGTTCTGACCTTGAGGGCTTTCAAGTAGTAGCGACCGTAATAGCCTGCAGACAGCGCATAGGTTCCAAGCATTATCCTTCTCTTGACCTCCGGGCCGAAGCCCTGAGCGCGAATGGCTGAAAAGGTCGTATGCCAGTCCCTGTCCTCGCCCTCTCGCATGCCGTAGCGCAGCCCGTCGAACCTTGCCAGATTGGATGATGCCTCGCTCATGGCTATGACGTAATAGGCTGCCAGTGCATAGCGAGTATGTGGCAGGCTCACGTCCTGCCAGGTGGCTCCCAGAGACTCCAGCTTGTGAATTGCATCCCACACAGCCTTTTCGACATCCCTGTTCACACCTTCTCCAAAGTATTCCTTCGGAATGCCGATCTTCAGGCCAGCAACTCCATCCTTCAATCCAGGCAAATAGCTGTGCCTTTCGCCTTCAGCAGAGGTGGAATCCCTCATGTCGTGCCCTGATATGATCTCCATGAGAAGCGCCGTGTCCTCAACTGTGTGAGTCAGCGGCCCGATCTGCTCCAAGGAGTTGGCATAGGCCACGAGGCCAAAACGCGAAACAAGTCCGTATGTGGGCTTGAGTCCCACAATCCCACAGAAGGATGCCGGACAGCGCACCGAGCCACCCGTGTCTGAGCCCAATGCACATGGTGCCTCGCCACCCGCCACGACTGCAGCGCTTCCGCCGGATGAGCCTCCCGGAACGCATGATATGTCCCATGGATTTTTGGTCGGTCCAAAACAGCTCGTCTCAGTGGATGTGCCCATTGCAAACTCATCCATGTTGGTCTTGCCCATGATGATGGCTCCCTCAGCCTTCAGCCTCTCGATGACGTGAGCATCATATGGCGGAATGTATCCGCGCAGAATCCTTGAACTGCAGTTGGTCTCAATTCCTTTGGTCGAGATGCATTCCTTGATGGCTATGGGCACTCCAGCCAATAGGCCCTGGCCCGGCTTTTTATCAAACATCCTGGCCTGTTCAAACGCGCTCTCCCTGGACAGAGTTGTAAAGCCATTCAACCTGCTCTTCCCGATTTTCTCGAAGAGACTGCTGAGATATTCCTCGCACGACTCTGTCTGCAGCCTGGATCTCAATTCAGCCAGCATATTCACACGATCCTCGGGCTCTTGAAATAGCCGTTTTC
>DAONDW010000251.1:0-2642 GCA_035402785.1 Methanothrix sp.
ACTTCAAAGATGGCAAGCATTTCTCCATGGGCTCCTGGCAGGTCGTATCCCTCAACTGCCCCCGCGCCGCATACCTCGCCCGCGGAGACGACGAGCTTCTCTTCGTGTACCTGCGCGAGCTGATGGACACATCAGTTGAGATCTTCAAGGTCAAAAGGGAGTGGATGAACCAGATCATTAAAAACCACAGAATGCCCTTTGCCACCCAGCAGCCGAAAGATCCTGCCACTGGAAAGAAGGGCTCGGTCGCAGTGGATCTGGAAGGGCTGGTCTACACCATCGGCGTGGTTGGAGTCAATGAGATGGTGCAGTTTCATACTGGAAAACAGATGCATGAGTCCAGAGACGCCTGGAAGCTTGCTGTGCGGGCCATGACTGAGATGGAGATATACGCCAAGAAGCTCTCAGCCCAGCACGGCATGACGATAGCTCTCGCCAGAACTCCCGCTGAGACCACAGCCCAGCGCTTTGCGGTCTCAGATCTGATCCATGAGGAGTACAGGGAATGCGCCGAAAACGTGGTCAAAGGCGACCTGGAGGCAGTCAAAAAGAACATGCAAAAGACCCGCGATCTGCCAGTCTATTACACCAATGGCACTCATCTGCCTCCGGGAGCAGACGTGACCATCTTTGAGAGGGCGAAGCACGAGCATGTCTTTTTCCCAATCGTCGATGGCGGCAACATCTTCCACATCTTCATGGGCGAGGCCACCCCGGACCCACAGGGCCTGATGGACTTCGGAATGCGCCTGGCCAGGGAGACCCAGATCGGCTACTTCACATTCACCAAGGATATGACTGTATGCCTCGACTGCTCCCAGGTATCAGGAGGGCTTAAGGATAGCTGCCCAAGCTGCGGATCGGAAGATGTAGACCACATCAGCCGCATCACAGGCTATTTGCAGGCTGTCAGCGGCTGGAACAGCGCCAAACGCCAGGAGCTAAAGGACAGAAAGAGGTACGATGAACTGGCGTGATAATGCAGTGCCAACGAAAGGTATATATCGGATATACTTACAGGAATGTCTGCCGTGTGAGGCAAATTGGAGGAGTTAATAATGCCAGCAGTTGTCAACAGAGATGAATGTGTAAGCTGTGGAACCTGCGTTGAGGAGTGCCCAGAAGAAGCCATCACAATGGGCGATGATGAAATAGCAGTAGTAAACAAGGAAAAGTGCACTGAGTGCAAGACATGCATTGAGGCTTGCCCATCTGAAGCCATCAGCATGGAATAAATTGCACTATTTAGCACATTTTTTCCGCCGCTTTTTTCTGCGATCTTCCTTGGGTTTTCCTGAGTTTTTTCCATCAGGCTGCGTGTTCATTTATGGCTTCGTAGAACATCTCCCAATCAAGGGTAGTGGCCACGCAGCCTGCTGTTGAAAGCAGCACTCCGCGGGCCGGTATGCCGTAACGATGACAGAGATCCAGCCCCTCCTTGATCTCCATATGGCATCCCACGCCAACGATGGCTCGCGGATGATATTTCTTGATGATCCTTTTGATGAAGCTGGAGCCCGGCACGACAAAGAACCTGCAGCCAAGACCCTCGGCAAATTTTTTGGCATCGCCGACACCACAGCGCCCGCAGCTTATGCATTTTATGCCCTCAGGAGTGAGCTTGGCCGGACACTCTGTGCTGCGAACACATTGCGGCATGAAGATGAAACGCTCACGGAAAGAAACCCTCGAAAAGTCCTTGTTGTTGATGTAGTTTCTCAGGCGCACACCCACATCATCTACAATGGCATCATCCACGCGAAAGATCCAGAAGATGGGCTTGACCACATTCTCAAGCATTACAATGCCCAAAAGCATGTACCTTGCCAGGAAGAAATTCCCGGTCTTAAAGGAATAGAGAACGAGCAGAGCCACAGCAAATGATAGAATCAGGACCAATACAGCCAGGAGCACTACCGCCTGGCCCACCACATAGAAAAGCTGGTTTATATACTCGGGGAACATGACAGGCTCTTGAAAAACATCCACCCTATAAATGGGTTGCCGATAAAGCGGCGCAAGATTTTTATCTTACCAGAAAAGGAGAGTAACACCTTCGCCTTTATGAAATTTAATGAGGACTATAAAGATGGCTAAGATGCATAGCAGAAAAAAGGGCTCCTCCCGATCCCGACCACCAGCAGCAGCCAAAGTGCCTGCCTGGTCAGATGTATCCAAAGAGGAGTTGGAAAAGACGATCATGAAGCTGAACGAGAGCGGAATGGCTCCAAGCCGCATTGGCCTGACCCTGCGAGACCAGTACGGTGTACCAAGCGCCAAGCTTGTCATGGGAAAGAGCATAACCTGCTTCCTCAAGGAGAATCATGCCCAGTCGGACATACCTGAGGATCTCACCAATCTCATGAGAAAGGCTCTGCACGTCAGAAAGCATGTCAGTGCTAATAAGAAGGACCTTCACAACAAGAGGGCACTGCAGCTCACTGAGAACAAGGTGCGAAGACTGGTCAAATACTATCACGACTCCGGAAGATTGGCACCGGAATGGACTTACACGCCAGAGACGGCTGAGATTCTCATCTCATGAAGCGGCTGGATAAAGCTGCAGAGGCCATTGCCAGGTCGATATTGCATTGCGACAGCATGCGGGTGATCTCACATAACGACGCGGACGGGATCACCTC
>DAONDW010000252.1:0-2635 GCA_035402785.1 Methanothrix sp.
ACCATTACATGTTCTGCCATAATTCTCTTTACAGTAGCCAGTACTCTCAAAAAAATTATGAAGCAATAACTCCAGCTCCAGGTACCTGGCCAGGGGCTTGCTTAAAACGGGGGAGATTCTCTCAGGCATAATGGCTTTCTCGGCTCCTCGCCATTTGGTATGGGTGAACTCGAATTGGAAATTCTCCGTGTCTCGGTGCCTCTGTGGTGAACCGCGATGCACTGACCCAACCACAGAGGCGCAGAGGAATAAAAGACCATATTCTCTGCCTGAACTCACCCCCATAATTGAGCGAAGAGCCGCTTTCTCCCTGCCGGTTGGAATTGGATCCGATTTCAATTATCCTACCTGCATTTTCTACACTATTAAGCCTGTTCCTTAATAACTATTCCTGATACTAACGTGACCATTTGGATCTGCAGAGTTTGGCGCTATTAGGACAAGGACGTTATTGCCAATAAGACTCCCCGGCGAGAAGAAGCCGATAAACTCATTCCGCCCGGATCAACCCGAAATCCTCGCCATGCAAAAGCGCAGCATAAGTCCATGTGGCGGAGCAGCAATAGGTACAGCGTCTCACAATGCATGTGAGAGGTGTATCTGGGAGATATATCCGGGTCTATAATTATCATCTTTTGTAAAATTAAAATATTTTTACTAATCAATCAGTGAAAATATAATTACTTTTAGGATCATATGGCATAAAATGTTGTTTATTCTTCACATTGGTACTTAATGCGGTTTCTCGAATCCGTTGCAGAAGAGCTCGAAGGACCTGATCTGGAGATAAGAGTTGCGATGGCTAAGGGGGCGTTCAAGCGGACCTAGGAGAATGATCGAAGAAGGCTAATCATTTTCCGGCAGCTCCCTCCTCAGCCTGGCTGGAAAGAGCACCGGTTGCAGGTCGATTCAAACCTGCAGAACCGGTGCCGCCCATTCCACTGAAAAGTGCCTTTGCCCATCCAGATGATAAACACGATATATCGATCTGAGGAGGTCAGCATCATCTTGCCGGCTTAACCGGATGGAATGCAAATCCTTACCTTACGCCGGCGCGGGTGTCAGACCATTTATTCAATCCCCAGGGCAATAAAACCACCATTGCTCCAAAGAGAATTATCGCATATATTTGGGACATAATATCCATGCATCATCACCTCCTTTCTGTTCCTCATCTTGCCCTGGCACATCTTGCACTATAAATGCTGCGGTCAAATAGTGAAAAATATAGATCAAAAATGCCTTCAAAGCAAAATTATCCTCCCAAATAATGAAAAAATTGGCATATTATTAAATGATAAATTAACCAAAAAAGGAAAATGGATGATTGGACAAAAAGGTAAATTGCCAGAAAATATGCGCAGCTCTCCTCAGCCACAACCGACATCTAGCGTGCAAGTGGCCTATTGCTCAGGAGATCCATCTGGCGAGATCAAGCTCGCGTCCGATTATCCTGGGGCCTTCAACGCCATCGGCTGGCAGGCCAAATGCACCCCGATGAAAGCCGCTGGCCTGAGGGCTCCTCGCTATTTGGAATGGGTGAACTTGAATCGGAAATTCTCTGTATCTTTTCGCCTCTGTGGTGAACCGCGATGCTCTGACCCAACCACAGAGGCGCAGAGGAACAAAAGACCATATTCCCTGCCTTAACTCACCCACATATTTCAGCGAAGAGCCCATAATTGCCTGCCGGTCCTGGCACAGCTTGCGCTGGATGTATAATATTATGGCAGATACACCAGCCTGTTGGACGGATCGGCCAGGACTGCTCTTGAATTTGAGGATTCACCCATACAGCACAGATTGTGTCTCATCCGCATCCAGTGTGGTATCATCATCCTGGGAAGACGGATGCTGCAATATGGATCCCACGGCGGAATTGTGATCGCCCATGATGAATGCCTCGCTCTTGATCACATCCGGCTCATCCTCTTCGGTTATAACGTCGGGGTGTAGGGGCAGAGAAGACCCCTCTCCTTCAGGGGAGGGGATGAATCGTGCCCCACCGTTGTGCAGAAAACTATAAACACAATCAACCGCATAAAAAGTATCTATGCTCAAGGCATATAAATTTAGGATCTATCCAACAAAGTCCCAAAGGACGAAGATGGAGAGGACCCTAGATCTATGCCGGTGGACATACAATCAGACCTTAGCATACCGAAAAGATGCTTGGGAGAAAGAAGGCAAATCCGTATCCAAGTACGAGACGCACAATCTTCTTCCAACTTGGAAAGAAGAGAAGCCTGAACTTAACGATGTCTTTTCCCAAACCCTTCAGAATGCCCAGGAAAGGGTGGATCTTGCCTTGAAGGCGTTCTTCCGAAGAGTCAAAGCCGGAGAGAATCCTGGATATCCAAGATTTCGGGGAAGAGGTTGGTACGATTCTTTTACCTATCCTCAGAAGGGGTTCAAGCTCAATGCTGGTAAGCTCTATCTTTCCAAGATTGGTAATATCAAGATCAAGCTCCATAGATCCATAGAAGGCAAGATCAAACGGCTGACCGTAAGGAGAGCTGCGACAGGTAAATGGTTTGCCTGCTTTTCTGTGGAGATCGAAGATCAACTTAAGCCTCCCTGGAAAGACGGTTCTCTCGTTGGTGTAGATGTTGGTCTGGAAAGCTTTGCGACTCTT
>DAONDW010000253.1:0-2602 GCA_035402785.1 Methanothrix sp.
ATTTCAGGAGCATGTAATTCAGGCCAAAACGCCTGGCCTGCTTTTCAGCCTGCAATAGTTCGCTTCTGGCAAGGGTCTCGCTGTCCAGGATGACGCACAGTGCATTGTCCTTCAGGATATCGCATGCGATTTTTGCTAGGAGGCTGCTGTCCACGCCACCGGAATATGCCACCAGGATTCTGTCCTTGCTGGCGATCCTTTGCTTGAGGTCTGCCAGCTTTTCGCTCCAGGTCATTTTATCCTCCGAATATCATCAGAGCCAATTGAGCAGGCTGTTAATAATGATTTGGCCCGTCCTTTTTCGTCAAGGTGTTCAACTATTTATTAATTGAAGAATGGATTCGATTGATCAGAATGAATCTGGAAATTTTTAATTTAATCCTGCCAGAAGCCTTCAAAAAAAAGTTAGTGTTATGATCATGAGAGGTCAAAGCGGTCAAGGTTCATGACTTTATTCCACACCTCTACAAAATCATGCATGAACTTCTCTTTGGAGTCCTCACACCCATATACTTCCGCCAGGGCCCGGAGTTCTGAGTTGGAGCCGAAGATCAGATCGACTCTTGTGGCGGTCCACTTCAATTCTCCAGTCTTCCGGTCACGCCCTTCGAACACATCTCCATCAGCCGAGACAGCCTTCCAGGTCGTTGCCATATCAAGAAGGTTTACGAAGAAATCGTTGGTCAAAGCCTCAGGCCTCTTCGTAAAGACGCCATGCTGCATCTGTCCAAAGTTGGCATTCAAAACGCGCATGCCACCCAGAAGAACTGTCATCTCGGGCGCAGTCAGAGTCAACAATTGGGCCCTATCGATCAGCAGCTCCTCTGCCGATATTGAGAATTTGGCTTTAAGGTAGTTTCTGAACCCATCTGCAACAGGCTCGAGCACTGCAAAAGATTGCACATCGGTCTGCTCCTGTGAGGCGTCCATGCGACCGGGAGTGAAGGGGACAGCCACATTTTGGCCGGCATTCCTCGCCGCCTGCTCTACTCCAGCACAGCCTGCCAGAACGATCAGGTCGGCAAGAGAGACCTTTTTGTCATCCGACTGGGAGCTATCAAACTCCATTTTTATGCTCTCCAGGACCTTGAGGACCTTTGCCAGCCTCACTGGTTGATTTGCTGTCCAGTCCTTTTGTGGTGCCAGACGAATGCGTGCACCATTCGCTCCGCCGCGCTTGTCTGAGCCGCGGAAGGTGCAGGCCGATGCCCAGGCAGTTGAAACAAGTTCAGATACGGACAAGCCCGAAGCCAGGATCCTGTCCTTGAGGGAAGCAATGTCCTTTTCGTCGATCAGCTTATGGTTGACTGCAGGAATTGGGTCTTGCCAGATGAGCACCTCCGCAGGGACTTCTGGCCCAAGATAGCGTGCACGGGGGCCCATGTCGCGGTGTGTCAACTTGAACCAGGCGCGTGCAAAGGCGTCGGCAAACTGATCAGGGTTCTCCATAAAGCTCCTGGAGATCTTTTCGTAGACCGGGTCAAAACGCAAAGAGAGGTCCGTGGTCAGCATTGAAGGCGCAATTCGCTTTGAGGAGTCATGCGCTGCCGGAACGCTGCCAGCACCTGAGTCGCCCTTCGGCTTCCACTGATATGCACCAGCCGGGCTTTTTGTCAGTTCCCACTCAAAGCTGAACAGTATCCGAAAGAAGTTTTTGCTCCACATCGTCGGCGTGTTGGTCCAGGTTACCTCCAGGCCGCTTGTTATTGCATCTGCTCCTTTGCCAGTTCCAAAGCTGCTCTTCCAACCGAGTCCCTGCTCCTCGATGACAGCAGCCTCTGGCTCAGGTCCGACATAGGACGCGGGACCGGCGCCGTGGGTTTTGCCAAAGGAATGGCCGCCTGCTATGAGCGCAACAGTCTCTTCGTCATTCATTGCCATGCGAGCGAAGACCTCACGGATATCCCGTGCTGCAGCAACCGGATCGGGATTGCCATTCGGGCCTTCAGGATTGACATAAATCAGGCCCATCTGCACTGCAGCTAGGGGATTATCGAGATTTCTGTCTCCGGAATAGCGCCTGTCGCCAAGCCACTCTTCTTCAGAGCCCCAGTAGACGTCCTGATCCGGCTCCCAGACGTCCTCACGCCCGCCTGCAAAGCCGAACGTCTTGAATCCCATAGATTCCAGAGCCACATT
This sequence comes from Methanothrix sp., assembly GCA_035402785.1. Lineage (GTDB taxonomy): Archaea > Halobacteriota > Methanosarcinia > Methanotrichales > Methanotrichaceae > Methanothrix. The sequence goes on from DAONDW010000253.1 coordinate 2,140, forward strand.
TCCTGCGAGTATCATCAGGTCGGCCCAGGAAATTTTCCTGCCGTATTTCTGCTTGATGGGCCAGAGAAGCCTTCTCGCCTTGTCGAGATTCACATTGTCTGGCCAGCTATTGAGGGGAGCGAAACGCTGCTGGCCTCTGCCGCCGCCGCCTCGACCGTCATTGATGCGGTAGGTGCCTGCGCTGTGCCATGCCATGCGAATGAATAGAGGCCCGTAGTGTCCAAAGTCCGCAGGCCACCAGTCCTGCGAGCTGGTCATGAGCGCCAGGAGGTCTTTTTTTACTGATGCCAGATCGAGGCTCTTGAATTCTTCAGCATAGTTGAAATCCCTGCCCATCGGATTGGATTTTGTGGAATGCTGGTGCAGGATGCCGAGACGCAACTGGTTGGGCCACCAGTCCCGGTTCGACCTGCTTCTGCCGATCCTTCTGTCTTCATTCATATTCATCGCTCCGTTCATATTA
>DAONDW010000254.1:0-1372 GCA_035402785.1 Methanothrix sp.
GCAAATTCAGGCGATCTCCTGCAGATACCGCTCAATCCTGTTCAGACCCTCCTCAATGTTTTCCAGGGAATTGGCATAGGAAAACCTCAGATAGCCCTCCCCATTTTTGCCAAAGTCAATTCCCGGAGTCACGCCCACATGCGCCTTTTCCAGTATATCAAAGGCCAGGCGATAGGAATCCCCTGAAAACGACCGGGCATTGGCGAAGATATAAAAAGCTCCTGTCGGCTCGACCGTGACAGAAAAGCCCATTTCTCTGAGCCTTTTGATCATGAATATGCGCCTTTCGTTGTAGATCCTCTTCATTTCTTCAACATCGGATCGGGTGTCCCGGAGCGCCGCAATCCCTGCCCTCTGGGAGAGAGAGCCCGCACAGATGAAGAAGTTCTGCTGCATCTTCTGGATGGGACGTATGAACTCCTCTGGTGCTATGAGATAGCCCAGGCGATAGCCAGTCATGGCATAGAGCTTGGAAAAGCCATTGAGCACAAAGGCTCGATCTGAGAATTCCAGCATGGAGTGCTCGCGCCCTTCGTAAACAAGTCCGTGGTAGATCTCGTCAGATATGATGTAGGGCGAGCAACTTGCTATGGCCTTCATGGTATCCTCAGAGATCAGGTTTCCTGTTGGATTGGATGGTGAGTTGATGAGAATGGCCTTTGTCCTGCGGTTGATCCTCTCGCGAATCACCTCAGGCCTGAACTGGAATCCATCCTTCTCATAAACAGGAACTTTAGCAGGGACGCCACCCAGGAAATTGATGAAATTTGGATAACATGCATAGCCCGGATCGGAGATGATGACCTCCTGGCCTCTCTCCAGCAGGGCGGCGAAAACCAGCATCATGGCCGGGGAGGTGCCAGATGTGACCACGACCCGCTCAGGTGTGATGCTGACGCCATAGGTCTTCAGATAGTGCTCGCAGATGGCCTCTCTCAGCTCCAAATCCCCTAAGCTATGAGTATAATGCGTCAGGCCCTCATCCAGTGCCAGACAGGTGGCTGCTTTTACCGCTGCAGGCACATCAAAGTCCGGCTCGCCCACCTCCATGTGGACCACATTTATTCCCTGGCGTTCCATCTCCCGCGCCCTTTCCAGGACCTCCATTGCGATAAATGGTGCGACCTCTTCAGCCCGTCTGGCAATCATCCTGCACACTCCTTCGTTTTCCGCCCATCCTCAAAACCCTTTTATCAATTTTCTCAAGCATCTGTGAGTCCGACAAATCCATTCCGGTGGTTATTGGAAAGCAGGCAGAAGACACTTCCCATCCAAAGCATGCTTTCAAGCAATGAAATGAATGCCGTGCGCTTTCCACATTGCTTTCGCTCCGCGCTGCATGGCTATATATCAGTTCCGAGATGAGCCAATG
>DAONDW010000254.1:1472-2600 GCA_035402785.1 Methanothrix sp.
CCGGTATGTATTCAATCCCCAGGCCATGAAGATCTGTCACATATGAGCGCAGATGCTTTCGAGAGCCCGCCAGCAGTCCCTGATAGACCGCTTTGATGTTCTCAGTCTCAGTCGCATTCAATTCTCTCTCAAGATCCATGATGCTGATCTCCTCGAACGCAGCAGCCGCCTTCAATGCATCCTGATCAGACTGCGACCCGGCTTTCAGAAGCCCGTCATATATTTTCTGCAGACTCTCGTTGTGAAAGACACCTGGCACATCATTTTCAGGAATGGCAAGGCCATATTGATCCATTATGGCTTTGACCTGATCCATGTGGCTGCTCTCAGATCTCGCCAGGTCCATAAAGATGGACAGATTGTTCATGCGATAAAGAGAGATGTACAGATCGCGAGCGACCTTCTCTTCCTCCCAGATGAAAAGCATTCCCTGCTGCTCGCGCAGGCCCGGCGCAAATGCTGCTGTCATGCCCTTCGCGGTCTGCTGCTGGCCTGTCAGTGAGATTATTCCTTCTCCAAAGGCGACATTGTGCTTCAGGCTCATATCCGAACTGCTGGACAGTGCCCAGATCATGGAAATGCTCTGTCCTGGCGAAAATGCCTTATCGAATTTATCGCCGGTGTCCAGCCGCCTCTTGAGCTCAATTACAGTACGACTGCCCGCCTCTCTGCCGCCATACTCCTCGATATCGTTTGTTCCTCCAAGCATCGTATCCTCGACATGCGGGCCATAATTGCCTGTGCAGTACTCATCGAGAACCAGGGCATTGCCACCTTCATCCACCGAGGCCATGACGATGTCTGCGTTCTTCATCCACTCCAAAGGCTCAAAGCCAATTGCAAGCCAGCCATCTGTGCTGCCATTGAGAGCCAGATAAAGATAATCGGCATCATTTCTCCAGGACAGCTCCATGTCGCCACCACTGTATCCCTGCCTGGCAGGACTTTGCAGATGCATGCTGCGGGAGTATTCGCTCTCGCCCACAACGCCATCGGCCTTCCAGACATCGGATGCCACTTTTTCCGATACCTCAGGGGGCTTTTCAGGCTGAATGCAGCCGGATAGCAAAATAATGAACACAGACAGAACGACAGCAAAAAGAGGCCTCATCTCAAAACACCACAGCA
>DAONDW010000255.1:0-2583 GCA_035402785.1 Methanothrix sp.
GCTCTCAGTCATTCCCTGGGCATCTTCGGCAATGCGAACATGGACGATGCCATAAATGAGAATGACATCGACTATCTGAAAGCCGTGATTGCAGGTTCAAGTCCGGCTACCGATCTTTGCGATGCTGATAACAATGGCAAAATAGATGCCGGTGATGTAGAACAGGTGGAGAAGATAATAAAGGGAGATGAGACGAAGCTGGTGCTCAAGGACTCGGCTGGAAAGACTGTGACGGTCAAAACGCCTGTGAAGAGCATCATCCCTGTCAACAGAAACGCTGCGGAGGCTTTGAGGACTCTCAAATGCTCTGACGAGATCGTTGGCATCAGCGATACAGCCCTCAACGACAAATCATACTTCCCGGAATTTCAAAATGTCATGAGCGTTGGGTCTGGAAAGACGCCTGACGTCGAGAAGATTTTGGCTCAAAATCCGGATCTGGTAGTCTATTATGCAACTCAATGGACGACTGACTATGAAAGCCTCAACGATACGCTCAAAAAGGCAAATCCAGACATCTCTGTGATAGGCATTGACTGCTTCAAGCCTGAGACCTATGTCGAAGATATAATGAAGCTTGGATATATCGTGGGCAGAGTTAAAGAAGCAGAGGACTTCACAGAATGGTACAACGATAACATAAACAAAATTGAAGATAAGATCAGTGATTTATCTGATGAGGCAAAACCCGGAGTTTATGAAGGCGGACGCAGCGATTTTTATAACACCGGCGGCTCTGGCACATCTTCGCACAATGCAATCATCATGGCTGGAGGAAGGAATATCTTCCAGGACATGTCCGGGGATGTCACAATCGATCCAGAGGCTCTGGTAAAAAGGGATCCTCAGTTCATCATCTGGAAGATCAGCAATATCGGAGGCTATTCTCTCGAAAAGGACAACTCAACGAAATTTGTGGATAAAAGAGACGAGATCCTGAGCCGCCCTGAGCTGTCCAACGTCTCTGCTGTCCGGAATGGAAATGTGTACATTCAATCAGCAGATGTTTTCTTTGGAGGACGTTATTTCTTAAGCATCGTTTACATGGCCAAGTGGTTCCATCCGGATCTCTTCGAGGATCTGGACCCGCAGGCCATCCATCAGGAGTACCTGACGAGATTCCAGGGACTGGATTACGACCTTAACAAGCAGGGCGTGTTCGTCTATCCATCCCTTGAGGCATAATCAAAGGAGGGACGCAGCAGATGAGACGAAATAATTATTTTTTAGCATTTATCCTGGCATCAGCTCTATTGGCAGCGATGTCCGGAACGGCATCGAGCTATACGCTCAACATCTTCGGCAATGCGAATATGGATGGATCAATAGATAATGCCGATAAGGATCTTCTCAAGGAGATAATTGCTGGCAGCAAGGAGGCAACTGCGCTTTCCGATGCCAACCGCGACGGCAAGATCGATTCATCTGATATCGATCTGGTCGATAAGATCATGAAATACGAGCCAGCAAATATCACAATCATCGACTCTTCCAACAGGACGGTATCTCTGGATATACCTGTGCCAAGCTTTGCGGGACTTCACACAAGCCCATGCCGGGAGTTCATGATGCTTGGAATTGAGGACCGGGTGGTTGGAGTCACCAATTACGTATTCGATGATCCTGATATGTATCCCAGACTCCTTGACAAAATCGATATCGGTACGATTTATGAGCCCAACTACGAGGCCATAGCAAAGGCCAAGCCATCGGTCCTGATCATGACTCCAGGAGACTACATCGAGCCTGTGCTGCCCATGGTCGAGCCGATGGGTGTCAAGGTCATTGGCCTTGCCCTCAACAAGGCGGACTACGATTCAGAGCTGATGCTGCTGGGCTACATCTCCGGAAAGTCGGAGCGGGCCCGCGCATTTATCGATTGGAGGAATAAGACGCTGGATATGATCGCCAGTCGCACAAAGGACCTCGAAGATGACAGGAGGGTCCGGGCATTTTCTGCGACAATGTCATCCATTCTCAAGGGAGACAAAGAACTGTCGCCAAGCCTCATCGGCCAGCATCAGATCATAGACAAGGCTGGTGCAATCAACATTGCAGATGATGTGTCATCAGGCGGCAAGGTGGATGGAGAATGGATCCTGGAAAAGAATCCCGATTGGATCGTCATGGCGTCTTACTTCGTGAAGGAAGGTTTCGGCTATACGGTCAAAAATGATACGGTGGCCAGGGAGACACTCAAGTCGGTTCTGCAATCAGATATTCTCAATCGCACAAGCGCTGCAAAAGAAGGGCATGTCTTCATCCTGGGATATTACGGCACAGCTTCAGGAGGCCAGGACCCAATTGGCGCAGCCTATCTTGCAAAGCGATTTTACCCGGATCTGTTCCAGGACCTCGATCCTGCGCAGTTGCAGAAGGAATACTTCGAGGATTGGCTCTCCATCCCCAGCCAGGGATTGTGGGCCTATCCTTAAGGCTGGCGATTCCAAAGATCGGACAGATCCGGCCATAATTTTTTTTGCTATGTGGTTCATGAATTGGTCGTGATGCCGTATTTGGCTGACATTTTAGTCGTCGCCTAAATAGCGTGCGATTCAATGGTTGCATCTTCGCGCCCTTCGC
>DAONDW010000256.1:0-2576 GCA_035402785.1 Methanothrix sp.
CCTAACGGAGTATGAATAATTGAGATCACATTTCCCCACCAGCTTTTCGATTCTGGATTGGAATTATTGGATGCCATATCTATTCCTCCTTCTATTCTTTACTTTTTTATTACTATCAGTTTCAATAATCATTGAATCTGTATTAGCATGAAATAATCACATAACACATCTATAGCCCGGAGGACCATATTTTCTGCAACCAATAAGGTCGATGTGAATGCGAAAACGCCATTATCGTTCACATTTTTTAAATCAATTGATGAGGTTCATAGATTGTCGCATTGGTAATTGGGATTATTTGGATCGTAATATTTAGACAGAGAACAAATGATTATAATCAATTATTGCTATAAATAGTTATCTTCTGATATGCCGTGAATTGAAAAGACTGCTCACCGCTGGAAGTCAGCGGGCTTTTCATTCTATCATATGCTCTGCAGGAAGCCAGGAAAGAAAAGTCCGATCAAAAGATAGTCTTAGATTTTTTATAATATTTTTCCGATTGTTCCCCATTTCTGGCCATAATTTTTATCTTCTCATGCGACCACGGGAAGGCCGCATGTTTGATGATCAGCATTCCGGCACGAGCAGGATCTTTGCATTGCTTGGTCTTCTGGCTGGCCTGGTGGCAGCTGCCCTGGGCTACATATTTCTCATATTCGCTCTTCCTTCGCTTGGCAGGCCAGGAGAGCTTGACTGGCTATTCTCCCAGGCTGCAGGTGGCCTGCTCATGGTCTTTTTAGGGCTGGAGGGCATTCTCGCTGCAATCCTGTCCTGGACAGGCAAAAGGGACATGCGCTTGCTGTCTGTCCTTGAATGCCTAATTGCAGCACCATTTTTTGCAGTCCTGGCCATCAATCGGGAGTGGACAGCATCAATTGCCATCATAATGATAGCTTTGGTCGTGGCTATCATTCTCGTTCGCTGCAAAAATGCAGCGGGCCCCCTTTATCTCTTCATCGGGCTTTGCGGCTTTTTCATCTCTCAGGCAGCCATAACCCTGCTGCCCTACGGCTGGAAGGCATGGTCTATCCCCGGAGTTCTGTTCATCTACAGCGGCGTCTGCCTTTCTGTTCCTGATGCCTTACGTCGAGCTTTGGTCTATTTTGGCAAAGGAAGCCAAAGGCGTGGCCGCATACTCTTTGCGTTCATCAGCCTGGCTGCAATGCTTCTGGCGGTATCTGCGATGATTCACCTTCCAGGCCCTGCCGGCCCGGGAATCATCAGCACTCCTGCTGCAGGGATCGGTTCAGACACAAACGGCACCGGAAATGCAGCATTCTCTCAAGAGCCGAAAAGCTGCAACTGCACAGGAAATTCTTCTTTTGCCCGGTCAGCTTCAGCCCTGAAGAGATGGCCAAAAGAGAACGACAGAAACGGAAGCGTCAGCCACAGCAATTCCATGATACTCTCGCCAGGAGATGCCCGCACATTTCCATATGGCCAGCCTGTGAACTTCTCTGCAGCAGCCTGTGGCAGCGGATCATGCCGCTATCTCTGGAGGTCAAGCAGCGACGGAATTCTTGGCGAAAACCAATCATTCGAGACCAGGAACCTGAGCCTCGGATGGCACAATATCACCTTAACAGTCAGCAGCATGAGCGCAAACAACACCCGCGAAAACAACATGAGTGTGAACAATGATAATAAAAACATCAGCAATATCCGAGACATCGAAACTTCGGAGACATACTATGTTGAGATAGGAATAGCCGAGCCCTGGGTCTGCGGTGATGTCAATCCGCGTCCGAAATACTATCCTCTGGACACACCCTGCAGGGACATCTGGCCAAACGCACCAAAAAGTTGTCAGGAGCTGGAGGTATGCCATCCAGACCTGGATTGGATCGTGGCTGAGTCTGTGGACTGCTGCGACGGTACTCCTCTGCCTGGATCTGCCTGCGCCAATGCCTGCAATCAATCATCGGGAGACCGGAAGAAATGCCGGGGGCTTTTCATAATCAACGCCTTCGGACCGGAGGCGAGGTACATGAAAGGCTATGCGATCTTCAAGGCCTGCTGCTCAGGCTATCCTGAGTGCTCTCGAATGTGCAGTCAGAGCCTGCAGGGAACCTGTTCATTCCGGGATGGATTCAATGCAAATGTCTCCAACCTCTCCTGCAGGCCTGACGAGCAGGATGTCCTTGCCTGGCACTCGGACACCAACATGAGCGAGAACAGTGCTGTGATGGGGCTCCTGCCAACCCATGCCACAGTGAACATTCTGCAGACAGGGGTCTGCATCGATTATGCAGCGGCTGTGACCACAATGCTCAGAAAAGCAGGCTACAACAGGAGCGAGGCATTCAGCACCTCCAGCACCGGCTACGACCTGCCCATCGTTGGCAAGCATCCAGGGCACGCATACAATCTGGTGCTGTTGCCTGGCGACAGCCAGTACCACATCGTGGACACCACAGGCAACGGCGATGGCATCAATCTTGATGGGGTTCCAGGCTACTTCCGATTCACTGGCTGCTTTTTGTCAATGCCATCTCAGATCAGGGTGATGGATTGGTGGGTGGGCTACTGCAATAAGACAGCATCTGTGAGCTACAATGATGCAGGGAATTTTG
>DAONDW010000257.1:0-2563 GCA_035402785.1 Methanothrix sp.
AATTCCAATCGTTCTCCCAGATCAATGATGCAAGCTAGCATGAGACATACTTGTGACTTTCGCTGGATGGCCAGCAAAAGAGCAATACAGGATATGCATCCAGCAGCTTGATAACCGATGACTTCCTATCGATGTATTCGAGGTCAAGCTTTGAAGAGAGGTCGCCTGCCTGTATTTGAGATCGCAGTGGTCCGCCGGCACATTACATACCGCAAGTGGCGCACATTTCTTTCTGTTGGAGCAGTTGCCATTGCCGTGGCGATCTCCATAGTATTCATCTCCATCCAGAACGGCTTTTCGGATTTCCTCTTCGATATCGTCTTTCGCTTTATGCCTCATGTCACCGTGACCCCGCCGGAGGGCGAGGACTACCTGCACCTCTATCACAGCATCGTCGATGTCTGCTGGCTTCTTCCTGGCGCAGTAGGTGTCTCGCCAAGCCTCGCAGCGTCTTCGACCCTTTCATACAAAGATGAATTAGAAAACGTGGCCCTTGTAGGCATCGACCCATTAAAAGCCGAGAAGATCACACAGATAGCTGAGAACATGGTGGAAGGAAATATATCCTCAATTATGAGCGGAAAGAGGATCGTCATGGGTCAACCGCTGGCCAAAAAGCTCAAGGTGAGGATGGGCGACACGGTCTCCGCCAGGTTTCCAGACAGAGTGCCAGCGAACCTCGTGGTCTCAGGCATTTTCAGCTTCGGCTACAAGGAAGCGGACGAAGGCATTGCCTATGTCTCCCCTGAGACTGCCAGAGACTTTTTAGATGAAGGCGATGTGGCGACAAATATCGAAATCAAGCTCTCAGATCCATTTAAAGCCCAGGAAGCTGCAAAAGAGCTTCGCTCTCATGGCTACAACGCAAAAGACTGGCAGGAGCTTTATCCCGAGATCGTCCAGACTCTCGCCTTTGAAAGAACGCAAAATGCAATTACCATGCTCCTCTTGATGATCATAGCCACATTTGGCATCGCCAGCATCATGAATATGCTTGTGGTGGAAAAAACACGCGAGATCGGCATGCTGATGGCACTGGGTGCCAGTCCATCCAGCATCCGCCGTCTATTTCTGCTGGAGAGCGGAATCCTCGGGTTCATGGGGTCCCTGCTCGGCTGTTCCATCGGCCTTGCAATCTGCCTGCAACTGAAAGGGATTCAGATGCAAAACGCTATGGGTCAGACGATGGATCTGCCAATGGCACTTAACCCCTGGGACTTCGTGCTATTCATTGTCCTTTCAATTCTTTTGAGCATAGCTGCCGGCTACTATCCTGCCAGAAAGGCATCACAGCTTGATCCGGTCATTGCACTGAAGGGATAGCAGGAGAGGGGCCGAAAAGAAAAGACGCATAAAAAGAGTGACTGGGAGAATGATAGATGAGGAAAAGGTGAGACGAAGAAAAGAAGAGACGGTGAGAAGGATAGACAGATGGATAGCGAGATCGCCATGAGGAAATAGCCATGTTCGAGCTGGACATCGCCATGAGGCATATCACCTCCGACCCAAAGATGGTAGTGTACACTGTGCTCGCAGTCTCATTAGCCATCGCAGTGACTGTGGTGATGATGGGCATCAATGAAGGATACAGAAGCGATCTTGTCAACAGCCTCGTGGAGAACAACCCTCATCTGACAGTCGGACCAAAAGAAGACGAGGATTATGTCACCCTCTATCGAACGCTCTCTGCAATCGTCAAAGGGTATCCTCAGGTGGATGCAGTCTCCGCGCGCCTCTATGGAAAGGCTGCTGCCAAGCACAAGGATAAGGTGAGAGCTGTGAGCATCATTGGAGCGCACCCTGAAGACGAAAATGCCCTAATGAAGGTGCAGGAGGACATGATCTACGGTCGATATGAGGACCTCATTTTCAAGAAGCGGGGTGCTGTGATAGGGTCCAAGCTAGCCGAAGAGCTGGAGCTTGTTCCTGGCCAGAAGTTCACACTGGTTCGGCAGAATGAATCGATGAGCCTGGAGGTGGCGGGCCTCATTAAAACCGGAACTGGATCAGACGAGACGCTGGTATATCTTCCTCTGGACTCTGCCCAGGAGCTGATGAATGAGTCAGATGTCGTGTCCGAGGTGGCTGCCCGTCTGTCAGACATATATGCTGCACCTCAGATTGCCTCTGACCTAAACACTCGCTTTTCCTATCTGGCTGAGAGCTGGCAGGAGCGCAACAAGGATGTTTTGCAGATATTTGATACCCAAAAGGTCGTGCTCTATATATTTTATAGCCTGATATTTGTAATAGCGCTCTTTGGCGTGGCCAATACCATGATCATGGCAGTCACCAGGCGGACCAAGGAGATAGGCATCCTCATGGCCATCGGCGCATCCAGGCGGTCGATTATCAAGATCTATGTCCTGGAGAGCATGATTTTAGGTCCGCCTGCTGCGCTCTTTGGCTCTGTGCTGGCCTATGGGACAGCCCGGCTGATTGAGGCGTATCCAGTGTCCCTGCCAAGCGATGTCTACATGGTCTCAAATCTGACTGTGCAGCTCACCTCTCAGAGCTTTGCCCTGGCTGTGGGCTTTGCCCTTGCCGTGAACCTGCTGGCGGG